>NZ_JABXPR010000009.1:0-7989 GCF_014103415.1 Citrobacter sp. RHBSTW-00671 | reverse complement strand
CGTTGCCCGGATAGCTCAGTCGGTAGAGCAGGGGATTGAAAATCCCCGTGTCCTTGGTTCGATTCCGAGTCCGGGCACCACTCATTTAGAAACGGACGTCTACTGACGTCCGTTTTGCTTTATAAAGTCAACAAGTTATCCCCTTCTAGCTGTCTACTACTGTCCGTTAAAATCTACTGGCAGCGCCCCTTATTTGTTGGTAAAAATGTTGGTAATCTCAGTTCGATGAGATTTTTACCAACATTTGCACATGGGGGCTTATCATGCGCTTAACTGATATTGCTGTAAAAAACGCCAAGCCTTCCGACAAGCAGATCAAGCTATCAGATGGTAAGGGGCTTTATCTGCTGGTGCATCCCAACGGTTCCAAATATTGGCAAGCGGCTTATCGCTTCGATGGTAAGCAAAAGGTCTTCTCAATTGGCACCTACCCTTCTGTATCGATCTCAGAAGCTCGTACAAGCCTCTTAGAGATGAAATCTCTGTTAGCTAATGGAGTTGACCCGTTGCAGCAAAAAAAGGCTGTAAAAGCTGAGGAGCGCGGAGATTTTACGTTTGAGGCAGTGGCGCGGGACTGGCACAAAAAAATGTCTGTCAGTGAGCGCTGGATACCTCAGCATAGTGAACGGATTTTAAACAGCCTCATCAATCATCTTTTCCCTGCTATCGGCTCAAAAGATATTACCAAGTTGACTACGCGCGATCTGTTGCTTCCGCTTCGTAAAATTGAGGGTAAAGGCCAGCACGAAACGGCTTCACGCCTGAAACAACGTATTACAGCTATCATGCGTTATGCTGTTCAAGAAGATATGATTAACCATAATCCCGCTAATGAACTCGGCGGCACGTTAATCACACCTAAAAGAACGCATTACCCAGCGCTTGAACTTGAGCAAATACCCGATCTACTTGCTCGTATTGATGCTTATAATGGGCGTAGATTAACGATATTAGCTTTAAAGCTCACTATGCTTGTATTCATCCGCTCAAGTGAATTGCGGTTTGCTCGTTGGCCTGAAATAGATTTTAAAAATGCTTTATGGGTTATTCCGCCAGAAAGAGACGAGATCGAGAACGTTAGATTTTCTGAGAGAGGATCTAAAATGCGGATACCGCATTATGTGCCGTTAAGTCATCAGGCCATTGAAATACTAAAAGAGCTAAAAGATATTAGTTATGATATTAGCAATGGTGAGGGCTTGATATTTATCGGTTGTCATGATTATCGTAAACCTATGAGCGAGAATACAGTTAATAAAGCATTGCGGCTTATGGGCTATGACACACAAAAAGATATATGCGGCCACGGTTTCCGCACGATGGCTTGTAGTAGTCTGGTTGAATCAGGTATCTGGACTGAAGACGCCATAGAACGGCAAATGAGCCACAAGGAACAAAATAATGTTCGTGCGGCTTATATTCACAAAGCTAAACATATTACCCAAAGACGGTTAATGCTGCAGTGGTGGTCCGATTATTTGGATATGAACAAAGAAAAGCATATTATGCCTTTTGACTTTGCAAAAAACTTTATGAATAGGATTTGATTTATGATTAATGAATCAGAGTTAAAAAGTTTTATCGGAAAGGTCGACCACGGTTTTGACGCAGATAAAACACCTATACCTCACCGCATAGGGCGATGCCTATCAGAGGTTAGCAAAAAATACGATATTAGTTTACCTATCTTTTGCCCAATAGAAAAAAAGTCATTGAATGAGTCTTACAGAGTAACTTATATTGTGCAAGAGTGGTATAAAGAAAGATATGGAAACAGGCTGCACACCAACTATGATATTGGCTTTTTATTGTTGCTCTTACGAGGTCAAATATTAACTTGTAGAGTTCCTAACTTTTATGGTGAATGCAATTTTTTTATTGACCAAGATTTAAATGTCAAAAAAAATGGGAACGAAACAAACATTCTTGAAATGATAGATGGTATTACACAAGATTTTTCAAAATCTTTATCTGACAAAGAACAGTCTTATATATTTTCATCCTTTCAAAAAGGATTAAATGCGGCAATTATTATCTCAGACTGGAGACTGAGTAATTTAGAAATGATAAGAGCCGCAACAAACGATCTGGAAGGAATAAAGAATAACTTCATTCTAAATCAACCCCATCTGGCAAATTCTAAATGGGCCTATAATCAATTTTTGGAAAAAATACTAAAATCATGGCTATTGAAGACTGGAGCAACACGACCAGAGCTTAAAGGAAAGGGCCACCAATTGAATCATTTAGTTAGTATGTTTAACAAAAATTATCAAAATAAGATAGATGAATACAAGATTCCTACAATAATTGGTGATGCTTCATTGAGATATGATGAAATAGAGATCACGAATGAGGAATTAATTAAAGTTCAGGATAGTGTCTTTGACATAATTTTACAGATTGGATCATCTCCAAAATCGTTAAAGCAATAAATCCAACTCAATATAAAATACGGGCTTTCATTAGCCCACCTATTGATATCATATCTTTTTAATAAAGTATATTTTTGAACACAATAGGTATCATTTTTTATTTGATTAAGGTGAAATTTAAAATGTATACAATCAAAACATTTTATATACTGAGTTCTTAATACACTCATCCATATTTAATGTATCTTTTTTTAATTTTGACTTTAATCTTTTTCTGAAGTCATCTTTTCCTACTGCTATATTATATGAGTTTTTCTTTATTTTATCATGAATGATTTTTTCTCTACTCTTAGGCACTATTATTGGTTTCTGTATCCCTAATCGCTCTCTCATTTCTTCGATCTTAGCTGCTCTACTATTGAAACTGCTACCGCTTTTGAGTCTAAATTTATTCGTGGCTGTTGTGGCTGTTTCTGCATGATCAAGTATCCTACTGATAGAACCGCCACTAAATGTATCACGCCTACTATTGAAGCGACTTTTATTATAAGTTTTGATTGATTCTTTATGGTATTGTTTTTTAACTCTGTTGAGTATTTGTGCAGCTTTTTGTGTTGTTCTTCTAACTTTATGGCTTGCTGGTCTATTATATTTTTCGCTGAGTTTAAAGCAGTTGTTGTTGCTTCTAATGAGTTGTTCACTCTGGTTAGTGTCTGTTGCGTCTGATTTAATGCCGTACTGACCGACTCCGATAATATCATCATTGATTCTGTCAGAGGTTCTACTGTCATTGATATTTGGTTCAACAAATGATCGTCCAACACTATTTGGTTCATCATCTTTTCTTGCTGAGAAGCTCCTAATGAGTTCATCATCTCTATTTTTGTCATATTTCACCTTACTTTTTATAGTGTTCCAACTAAATTTTTTGCCAAGAGATGAACCCTTGAAGAAAATATTTTTTTCATTATTTTTGATACCAAATGACACCCCGGCGACGTTGCCAGTGCTTGCAACGTTGAAGGCCGGATCGATGCCTACAGCCTGTAGTCTGTCTATGAACGTCTGTAGATCTGGTTTACCCAACATAGCCGCCTGTAATGCGTTCTGTAGCACGATACGAGCTGGTTTCTCACCTGTACGTAGGGCTTGCTCGATCTCATTCTTGGTTGGTGTTAATACGTCTGATTTTTGCCCCTGCAAGCTCTTAGTTATGGTTAAGTCGTGCTTTATCTCAAGACGTTCACAAGCTGCTATTGTGTTAAATGCTGAGTGCTTACCATGCCATACGGAACCGTCCAAACCGATGCGATTGGCTACTATATGAATGTGATCTTGCTCCGTATCTTTATGGCGCACACAAATATATTGATGTTTTTCTATATCGATATTCATTTCTTTCAAATAGTCTTTTGCTATCTCTTCCCATTTCTCATCTGTTAAATGTTCATTCTTGGGAAGAGATAAAAACGCATGAAAGACTGGTTTTTTTATATCTTGTCTAAAGCTGCTTACAGTTTTAAACTCATCAGTTAAATCACTAACGTTATTTTTATCTGCTGACATATTGCTACAAATAAAACTGTGATCATCTTTTAATATATAATCAACTCTATTTTTAAATGATTTACCTGATTTAGCTACGTATCCCTTCATAATTTAGATCCTTGTTTATTTCTAATATCCTTCTGCTAACTTGCTTTATATTAAACATAAGCTTATCAACTTCATTTTTATCAAAATATTCATTGTTATTTAGTTTTTTTATTGATTGATTTATATTATTACCAATAGCTGAAAGCTGTATATATGTTTTCTGGTTAACTTCTGGCATCTTTCTTCTTACAACAGGTTCAGATTTTAATATTTCTCTTCGGATGTAATGGCCTCTCTCAAGGCCGGATGCTTCAACTAATGATCTTAAATATTCAAACTCTGCTTTGTTTACTCTAAACTGTATAGATATATCTCTGCGTTCTTCGTGATTTAACTCTATACGTCCTCTTTTTCTATCTGTCTTCATATTTCTTTCTCACTTCATTTAAAGCTGTATACTGAACATAATCTCTTATAGCTTTTATATAATCATCGTCATTAGTATCTATTAATGCCTGTATAAGATCACCAGCTTTATTTTCGTTAATATATCTATTAGCGACAAAATAACATAAACATTGTTCGTCATAGCTAGAGTAATCAAAAGGTGTGTCTTTATCCTGCTCAATATAGTAAAAAAAACGCGCTAATATATTAAGTTTCATTTCATATTCCATAATCATTGTTGATGTCTCCTTTTGTATTTTATAAGTTCTTTTTTATCTATTATTTTTCTAACATCTGATATTGCTTGTTTTGCTTCGCTTGAAGAGTTTGTTTTTCCCATACAGCTTCTAATCATAAAACCGCCAAGCATAATACAAAGAAGCATCATTCCCACAGATACAATAATCATATTTATTTATCCTTGCTTAATGTTTTTTTATATTTTTTCAAAACATCATCAGTAAAACAATCAAGAAAGCTGATCATATCTCGCTTATGACATTTACAGCAGGAAACAAAAGCAACTTCAGCTTGAACTATTTCTGTCTCTTCACATGCCCACTCGAACATTTGTTGAGCATCTGAGACATTTTCTGAATATGGAACTGATCTTTCAATATCTACTAAATCTGTATATAACATATGCTTTCTTCTACAAGCACAACGTGAACATTCTTTAATAAAATAATACTCATCATAACTATAAAACTCTTTAATGCTTTTAGGTAATGCCATATATAACTCCTTGGTTAATGATTAAAATGTAAAACTAACTATTGTTTACCGCTCACCTTGATAGGTGATAAGCGGAAGGTAGAGCTTTTTGTTTTTCAACCCTCCGAACGAAGTGAGAGGGGGCCAATCGAAGATTGGGGTATAATACCGGCTACGGGATTACACCTTGCCTCAGTTTCCGAAAAACAAAAATAAAGCTGAACTCAATCTACATTTAAATAAATAACCGATATAAAAAGTTTGTCAATATAGCGGCTACATAAATAAATACACTGCACGAAAAATAAAATGCAAATAAAAGATAGAGTAAATAATATATTGTCGTTCTGGTAGCTTTGCGTAAATTTTGCAGCGGGGTAAAATCGTCAAGTGCTAAATCGTGGGGTCCCGCAAGCGGGTTCCGATTTAGTGCTTGATGACGCAATGAATAAATAAACTTGTTATGGGTGATGGTTCACGTAGGGAGCCATCACCTTGGAAGACGTATTTTACATTCTTCGCCTGAAAGAAATCCTGTCAGAGAAAGCCAACTTGCTAATAATAAACCCAACAATCGCAATGACAAACAAACTTATATTAAATGCAACTATCCCTGCACTCAGCCCGATCAAAATAGATATTATAAAAGAGCCAAGTATAACTAAAAATACACACCAACCCGGAGGAGCACCGTATAATACAGCTGCTTGACATCCAGTGCATACGTGAACCCCTTTCTGGCTTTCTTTTAGACAGTAGGGGCATTGAATAGTATTGTTTTCCATTTTCTAATCCTCTAATCTTTCTTAAAAACTGCACCTTGGTAAACAACACCATCTTTGACTTTTTCTATTTTAAAAGTCCAAGAACCGAGATCTTTGTTTTGAGTTCTAGCGATATAGACGGGTTTCTTACTTTCATCCCAGCTTTTAACGGTAAAAACACCATCACGAAACTTGATCACGTCTTTCTGAATATCAAGTCTGACGCCATACTGTTGATTTATATAGTTGCCATAAATCCCATCATCACCACAACCCGAAAGCAGGACGGCAAGACCTGCTGCTAACATCAACTTGCGCATATTTTTTCCTCACCAATGGCACAGATCTACGATCGACCTGCAAACGTCTTAGAATTCAATTATTTTCATAGTTCGTCATATCGTTTGTACCGATCGAAAATCACATCACGATAGATATAAACTATTATAAGTAATTAATCGATCGTTTATACCAATTAAACGCCGATCGATCCAACAGCCTTTGATTGACAAAACCTATCAATACTTAATTATCGATCTTTTATACCGATATTGCCTATTTAGGATTCGGATCTTGAAGGGAGACCAGCGGGCAAAGCTCTATAGTGGGATATCTGGCGTGGGAAATATTTTAATATTTTTTGATCTAGTTTTACTCTTATTTTTTATTTTTTGTACTAGTAGTACTAGAATTTTATCAGCTTAGGTTCTGGGGTTTTAGATGGCGACTTTCAGTCGTAGTAGTTTTCCGTCAGGAAAACTTAGTTTTTCTTTAAGCATTCCCCCCCTACCCCCCACGCCAAAAATGGAAAGATAGAAGATGCTCATTGCGTCTTGAAAATATTCAGAACGTTTCCAT
Source organism: Citrobacter sp. RHBSTW-00671 (assembly GCF_014103415.1). Classification (NCBI taxonomy): domain Bacteria; kingdom Pseudomonadati; phylum Pseudomonadota; class Gammaproteobacteria; order Enterobacterales; family Enterobacteriaceae; genus Citrobacter; species Citrobacter sp. RHBSTW-00671. The sequence continues at coordinate 1,235 of NZ_JABXPR010000009.1, read as the reverse complement.
TCTGATACTTCCCCCACGACCCACGCAAACAATACCATTGCTATTTTAAAACACTTCTCGTTTTACTAAAGAAGCTATACTAATGTTCAAAAAAACTTTAGGTATTGCGATTCAGGTTGGCAGCTACGTATCACCCGGCACTGCCACAATAACATAAGAACCGCCAATCACTTGAGGAACCTTCATTCTTATACCTGATACAGCAGGTTTTAACGTTATTGCTTTTGAGGATTAAAAAGGGTTCTGGAAATGGTATTTAAAAGACTTGTAAAAAGTTGGGATTTAGATTTGACAAATATAAGTTGATTAGATAATACTTTATTTATATTTGTAATCACGTTCTCGTATAACTGATTACAAGACTTAAAAAAGTCAGCGAAAACTTTTTTAGTCCTTAAAAAGTCAGATTTAATATCTGGCTTTTTTTGTATCTTTATTCTTTATAGATCTCTATATATTACCTGTCAATATAGAATGAAAAATATTTTAAACACCATGATCAATTAGATAAAAGAAAATAAAAAAAGGCTGGATTTTATCCGGCCTTTACTCGAAGTATCTAATATTTTCCATATATAGCCTTAAAACGCTCTGTATGCGATTTTAGACGTTTTACACTATAAATAGTGTAATCAATATTCAAGATAACAAATAGTAAGTGAGAGTGTTTTTACGCAGCCTGATTACGTGAATAAAAAATCTTTTCATCAATCCACTGATCAACTTCACTTTCAATGAATGCGATAGACCGTTCACCTGTTTTTACAGGTGATGGAAAACTATTATTTTTAATCAGTCGATAAATCCAAGCTCTACAGAATCCAGTACGATCGATTACTTCAGAAATACGGATAAGTTTTGTTTTTTCTTTCATATATTTTTCCTTGTGTTATTTGATGTAATGTATTATTCGAATATCGCTTATGACGATCAACACCTATTTTTAGAGTTTTCACAGCTTTTAGAGAGAAAACGAGAACAAAAGAAGATAACTTAATTAAAAACAATTAGTTATAGACTTTAGCAAAAAGTGCTTTTTTATTTGACAACACGATATTTACATTATGCATGAACCCATGTTTACTGATGTCTACTAACGAACAATAACTTAACTTATTGATTTAAATTGACAACACCTATGATTTGTTGGTAAATATTCGTTGGTAAAAAACTATATACATTATTTTTTATTCAATAAAACATAGGATTGCACAAATGTTCGATTCCGAGTCCGG
>NZ_JABXPR010000008.1:0-34455 GCF_014103415.1 Citrobacter sp. RHBSTW-00671 | reverse complement strand
CTGAGCTATTCCCGCATAATCTTCGTCTTTCGAACCGCTACTGCGTTGGCTGCCTTCATTCACCTAAGTCACTTACTTTTGTAAGCTCCTGAGGACTCATTCAGTTGCCGCCTTGTCGCAATTCGAAATTCTGCGATTGGTGGTCTGTGCTTAATAAGCACTTTCAAATTTTGGAGCGGGAAACGAGACTCGAACTCGCGACCCCGACCTTGGCAAGGTCGTGCTCTACCAACTGAGCTATTCCCGCAAATTTGTACTTCTTTTGTTGCTGCCGTAACGTGTAATTCTCTGTCGTTACGGGAGGCGCATTATACGAGAAATCCGTTTAGCTGCAACCCCCCTAAAAGCGATTTTTTCGTTTTTCTGCTCAAGTGCTGAATTTATCGACAAGTCGTCTAATTTAGCGGCAATCCTGCCCCAGTGCAAGCGCACAGGAACGATATTCGTAGGCCGGGCAGAGTACAACCGCCACCCGGTCATCCACAAAATCAAAGCTTAATAAAATGCTCGCGATAGTAAGCCAGCTCAGCAACGGACTCACGAATATCGTCCATTGCCTGGTGCGTTCCTTGTTTCTTGAAGCCATCAAGGATCTCTGGTTTCCAACGACGGGCCAACTCTTTAAGCGTGCTGACGTCCAGATAGCGATAATGGAAATACGCCTCCAGCTCCGGCATATATTTAAACAGGAAACGGCGATCCTGGCCGATGCTGTTGCCGCAAATAGGTGATTTTCCTTCAGGTACCCACTCTTTTAAAAAGGCCAGCGTCGCCAGTTCGGCTTCACGATCGCCCATGGTGCTCGCTTTTACGCGCTCCACCAGCCCACTTCCGGTATGCGTACGTACGTTCCAGTCATCCATTAATGCCAGTTGCTCATCAGACTGATGCACCGCAATTGTCGGACCTTCAGCCAGGATATTCAGGTTGGCATCAGTCACTAGCGTAGCGATCTCAATAATGCGATCGCGCTCGGGATCCAGACCTGTCATCTCCAGATCGATCCAAATCAGGTTGTTTTCATTGGCACTCATGCTATTTTCCACCCTTCAGACGTCACATTCAGTGTGACTATATTCATCTAAAATTGCGTGTATCATAAATGTTTTGCCCATTATGGGCGACCAGGAGCCAGTCCGATTGAGTAAGAATAAACTCTCCAAAGGCCAACAGCGCCGCGTGAACGCCAATCACCAGCGTCGTCTTAAAACGTCCGCGGAGAAGCCCGACTACGACGACAACCTGTTTGGCGAGACCGCTGAAGGCATCGTTATCAGCCGTTTTGGCATGCATGCCGACGTAGAATCTGCTGACGGTGAAATTCACCGTTGCAACATCCGCCGTACCATTCGTTCGCTGGTTACCGGCGATCGTGTAGTCTGGCGTCCGGGTAAAGCGGCAGCAGAGGGCGTGAATGTTAAAGGGATCGTTGAGGCGGTACATGAGCGTACCTCCGTACTCACACGCCCGGACTTTTACGACGGGGTGAAACCCATTGCGGCCAACATCGATCAAATCGTGATTGTTTCAGCCATCTTACCTGAGCTGTCACTGAATATTATCGACCGTTATCTGGTGGCTTGCGAAACCTTGCACGTAGAGCCCATCATCGTACTCAACAAAATCGATCTGCTGGACGACGAAGGTATGGCCTTCGTTAACGAGCAGATGGACATCTATCGCAACATTGGTTATCGCGTGTTGATGGTCTCAAGCCGCACCAAAGACGGCCTGAAACCGCTTGAAGAAGCGTTGACCGATCGTATTAGCATCTTTGCTGGTCAGTCAGGCGTAGGCAAATCCAGCCTGCTCAATAACCTGCTCGGCCTGCAGGAAGAGATCCTGACCAATGATGTCTCCGACAACTCTGGTCTTGGGCAGCACACCACAACAGCTTCTCGCCTGTACCACTTCCCTCACGGCGGCGATGTCATCGACTCCCCCGGCGTACGTGAGTTTGGGCTGTGGCATCTTGAACCGGAACAAATCACTGATGGCTTTGTCGAATTTCATGACTATTTAGGCCATTGCAAGTACCGCGACTGTAAACATGATGCAGATCCGGGCTGTGCAATTCGTGAAGCTGTCGAGGAAGGGAAAATCGCTGAGGTTCGGTTTGAAAATTATCACCGCATCCTGGAAAGCATGGCGCAGGTAAAAACGCGTAAAAACTTTTCTGATACCGACGACTGACAACTAAGCTAAGCATCGCTAGAATCGTCCCCCTTTTTTCAGGATCCGCCCCTTATGCCGGATCGGGAACAAATTATGGCCTGGAGGCTACCTTGTTAAACTCATTTAAGCTTTCGCTACAATACATTCTGCCGAAACTATGGCTCACTCGCCTGGCGGGTTGGGGTGCGAGCAAACGAGCGGGATGGCTGACTAAACTGGTTATCGATCTGTTCGTGAAATATTACAAGGTCGATATGAAAGAGGCGCAAAAGCCGGACACCGCCAGCTATCGTACCTTTAACGACTTCTTTGTTCGCCCGCTGCGCGAGGATGCACGCCCGATCAATACCGATCCAAACATACTGGTCATGCCCGCTGACGGCGTGATTAATCAGTTGGGAAATATTGAGGAAGACAAACTGTTGCAGGCTAAAGGGCATAGCTACACCCTTGAAGCGCTGCTGGCAGGCAACTACCAGATGGCGGATAAATTCCGTAACGGGACGTTTGTAACCACTTACTTGTCTCCACGCGATTACCACCGCGTTCACATGCCGTGTAACGGTATCCTGCGAGAGATGATGTACGTGCCAGGCGATCTCTTCTCTGTGAACATCCTGACCGCGCAGAACGTGCCGAACCTGTTTGCCCGCAACGAACGTGTTATTTGCCTGTTTGATACCGAATTCGGCCCGATGGTGCAGATTCTGGTCGGCGCGACCATCGTCGGCAGTATTGAAACCGTATGGGCTGGCACCATTACCCCACCGCGTGAAGGCGTGATCAAACGCTGGACATGGCCGGAAGGCGAAAGCGAAGGCTCTGTAGCGCTGCTGAAAGGTCAGGAAATGGGCCGCTTTAAACTCGGTTCAACCGTTATCAACCTGTTTGCGCCGGGTAAAGTAAATCTGGTTGCACAGTTGCAGGATCTGTCGGCCACCAAAATTGGCCAGCCGATGGCCATCTCTACCGAGACTTTCGTGACGCCAGAGGCAGAACCCGCGCCATTGCCGAAAGAAGAGATCGAAGCAGAACACGACGCCAGCCCGCTGGTTGAAGACAAAAAAGACGCAAGTTAACCATAGGAATCGCTGCTGTGCGCCTGATTATCACTTTTCTGATGGCCTGGTGCCTCAGCCAGGGGGCGTACGCTGCGACGGCCCCCGACAGTAAACAACTCACTCAGGAACTGGAGCAGGCAAAGGCGGCGAAACCCGCTCAGCCAGAAACCGTTGAGGCGCTCCAGTCCGCGCTGAATGCTCTCGAGGAGCGGAAAGGCTCCCTTGAGCGTGCTGAACAATATCAGCAGGTTATCGATAACTTCCCTAAGCTGTCCGCTACGTTACGCGCACAGCTTAACAACCTGCGCGATGAACCGCGTAGCGTACCGACCGGCCTCACGACGGATGCATTAAACCAGGAGATCCTTCAGGTCAGCAGTCAATTACTGGATAAAAGCCGCCAGGCTCAACAGGAGCAGGATCGCGCCCGGGAAATCGCCGACTCGTTAAGCCAGCTTCCTCAGCAACAAACCGATGCTCGCCGCCAGTTAAATGATATTGAGCGACGCCTGGGTACAGCCAACAGTAACTCAGCGCTCAATCAGGCAATGCAGGCGGAATCCGCCAGGCTTAAAGCCCAGGTCGATGAACTGGAACTGGCTCAACTTTCCGCAAACAACCGCCAGGAACTGGCGCGAATGCGCTCCGAACTGGCAGAAAAGCAGAGCCAACAGCTCGATACTTATCTGCAAGCATTACGCAACCAACTCAACAGCCAGCGCCAGCGTGAAGCCGAGCGTGCGCTTGAAAGCACGGAACTGTTGGCAGAAAACAGCGCAGGACTGCCGGAAGGCATCATTGACCAGTTTAAAGTTAACCGTGAGCTGTCTCAGGCGCTCAATCAGCAGGCGCAACGTATGGATCTGGTCGCCTCCCAGCAGCGTCAGGCTGCCAGCCAAACGCTGCAGGTACGTCAGGCGCTGAATACCCTGCGGGAACAGTCACAATGGCTTGGCGTCTCGAATATGCTGGGAGAAGCACTGCGCGCACAAGTTTCTCGCCTGCCAGAAATGCCCAAACCCCAGCAGTTAGATACCGAAATGGCGCAGCTGCGCGTACACCGCATGCGCTATGAGGACCTCCTCAACAAACAGCCGCAACTGCGTCAGATTCATCAGGCCGATGGACAACCGCTGACCGCTGAACAGAGTAGCATTCTCAACGCCCAGCTACGCACCCAACGTGAGCTGCTGAACTCTTTGTTACAGGGCGGCGATACGCTGATCCTTGAGCTGACCAAGCTCAAAGTCTCCAACAGCCAATTGGAAGACGCGCTAAAAGAGGTCAATGAAGCCACGCACCGTTATCTGTTCTGGACATCAGACGTCAGCCCCATTTCGCTCTCCTGGCCTGTCGACATCGTTCAGGATCTGCGCCGCCTGATCTCACTCGATACATTTAATCAGCTTGGCAAAGCCACGATCATGATGCTGACCAGCAAAGAAACGCTGCTGCCACTGTTCGGTGCACTGGTGCTGGTTGGGTTTAGCCTTTCTTCACGTAAACACTTCACCCGCTTTCTTGAACGCTCGTCGGCGCGTGTTGGTAAAGTAACCCAGGACCACTTCTGGCTGACGATACGCACGGTGTTCTGGTCGATACTCGTCGCCTCACCGCTACCGGTGCTATGGGCAACGCTGGGTTACGGATTACAGGAAGCCTGGCCCTACCCGCTGGCCGTCGCGATAGGAGACGGCGTTACCGCAACGGTCCCCATGCTGTGGGCGGTAATGATTTGCGCCACCTTCGCGCGCCCCAACGGTCTGTTCATTGCGCACTTTGGCTGGCCGCGTAACCGTGTCGCCAAGGCCATGCACTATTACCTGATGAGTATCGGGCTGATTGTCCCGCTGATCATGGCGGTGATTATGTTTGATAACCTCAATGACCGGGAATTCTCCGCTTCATTGGGGCGCCTGTGCTTTATCCTGATTTGCGGAGCGCTGGCGATCGTAACCCTGAGCCTGAAACGCGCTGGTATACCGCTGTATCTCGACAAAGAAGGCAATGGCGACAACATGGTCAACAGCATGCTGTGGAATATGCTGATGGGTGCACCACTGATTGCTATTCTCGCAGCAGCTGTGGGCTACCTGGCAACATCACAAGCCCTGCTGGCGCGCCTGGAGACTTCGGTAGCAATCTGGTTCTTGTTACTGGTGGTCTATCACGTCATCCGCCGTTGGATGCTAATCCAACGGCGCCGTCTGGCATTCGATCGTGCCAAGCATCGACGCGCCGAAATGCTGGCGCAACGCGCGCGCGGTGAGGAAGAGCCGCCACATTCAACCAGCCTCGAAGGGGCTGTTGATGTTGACGAAAGCGAAGTGGATCTTGATGCGATCAGTGCACAATCACTGCGCCTGGTGCGCTCTATTCTGATGCTCATCGCCCTGCTTTCGGTTATCGTGCTGTGGTCAGAAATTCATTCCGCTTTCGGCTTCCTGGAAAATATCTCACTCTGGGATGTCACCTCCACAGTGCAGGGCGTGGAAAGTTTAGAGCCCATTACACTGGGTGCCGTGTTAATTGCGATTCTGGTGTTTATCATCACGACGCAGTTGGTGCGAAACTTGCCCGCATTGCTGGAACTGGCGTTGCTGCAGCACCTGGATTTAACCCCCGGCACCGGTTATGCCATCACCACCATCACCAAATATCTTTTGATGCTGATTGGCGGTTTGGTTGGCTTCTCAATGATTGGTATCGAATGGTCGAAACTGCAGTGGCTGGTAGCCGCTCTCGGTGTGGGGCTGGGCTTTGGCTTGCAGGAGATCTTCGCCAACTTTATTTCCGGCCTGATCATCCTGTTTGAAAAACCAATCCGTATTGGCGACACGGTGACCATTCGCGATCTCACCGGTAGCGTGACGAAAATTAATACCCGCGCGACCACCATCAGCGACTGGGACCGCAAAGAGATAATCGTGCCCAACAAAGCGTTCATCACCGAACAGTTTATCAACTGGTCCCTATCTGACTCGGTCACGCGTGTGGTGTTAACTATCCCGGCGCCATCGGAAGCTAACAGCGAGGAAGTCACACAAATCCTGCTTACCGCCGCACACCGCTGTTCGCTGGTGATCGACACACCTGCCCCGGAAGTCTTCCTGGTTGACCTTCAGCAGGGGATTCAGATCTTCGAGCTGCGTATCTATGCTGCTGAGATGGGGCACCGTATGCCACTGCGCCACGAGATCCACCAACTGATTCTGGCAGGCTTCCGTGAGCACGGTATTGATATGCCATTCCCACCGTTCCAGATGCGTCTGGAAAGTCTGGGGGGTAAGCAAACGGGAAGAACGTTGACCTCCGCAGGTAAACACCAGCCGGGAAGTCTGTAATACCTGAGTAGCTCGGACGAGGTGCGCTAGCACCTCGTCCGAGCTACCAGACTATTGGGTTACAGACAGAACTGGTATCGCAGGAAGAAGCGCCATAGCCAAAAGCAAACCAGTACCATCACCGTCAGTAACTGCCAGAAACTACGCTGTTTCCTGTATGCAATGACATAGATATAGGGAATAAAAAGCGGGAGCGTGAAGATAATACCAGCATCACGGATATCATCACTTTCAACATAGGTCATCAGGTCACAAATATTATTAACCCCCAGCCCATCAATAAACCACTCTTTATCCTGGGTAGAGAAAATAATAATCAGAACGAAACTTACTGTTCCCCAGATAACATTCAGCGATATGGCTTTCGGATTCATTCATCCTCCTCGCATAATTTCCATTATTGCTGTCTTTTTCTCAATAATTCGCCGCCCATACTCACTGTATTCACGCTGTTTAGTACCAACCGGAGCAGAAATCGAATCAGTAATGCTTTGAATTTCTCGTTGGGTACCACGATTATATCTTGAGCCAACAATAATAATTTGCTCATCGGTAAGATGAGCAGTATTTTTCCCAGGGAAGCTTAACATAATAAGATCGCGCAAATGAAACGCGACAACCCGAATATTAAAGCGATTATCCAGTAGACAATTCGATAGCTGAAACTGCTCAAAAGAGGTCAACTTATCGGGCCTGATGCCCATCGTGCTAGCGGCCACACCCAGCTGTATTGCGATAGAACCAACTGAAGTAGCATTAGATAAGGCTTTATCCTCCCTTCGCAAGATAGTTTCCAGAATTTGCCTGACTTGCAATACACCCACTGACTTAAATCTTTCTGGCGTCCCACCCACCTCTGCTGCAGCGACACCAGCCAACAACAATAGAGGGATTTGGGCGTCATCAGCCGATTTTTTTAGCATATTCCTATGGTAAACTAACCATGCTGTTTTATATATCCATAAATGTGCAGTTCCTGTATCAAAACGCCAATTTGTTGGAAGAGTTTTCCAACGAAGAAAATTCACACCATTCCAATGTGGAAAACCATAGCTGTCGACCTTACAGAAAATAACCGAATCACGCATGCCACTGTCCTTAGCTTAAAAGATAAGTAAACCACTGGATACTACACCAAGCGACAAACAGAGACATAAAATATAAAAAAACCTGAAGTAATTGATTAAAAATATAATTCACAGCAAACAGTATTCATCTAAAAAATAATTACAACATTTATCTATCGTCCATAAATACCATATTATTTATGGACGATGTGTATGAGTAATAACGTCGCTAACACTAGCACCAGGAAATCCCGGCGTCACTGCGTTCGGCCGGGCTACGGTGTGGGTCTTGTAGACCTGATAAGCGTAGCGCCATCAGGCTATTTGATGCTGATTGCCGGATGGCGGCATGCCTTATCCGCCCTTGTATTATCCCTTCTGTGCAGAGAGAACCGGCTGACGGTTAACGCGGCGACTGTAGTTCTGATAAATCACCATCGCCAGCAGTGAGAAGAATATCGGACCGCCGGTCATCCACAGCGCACTATTCCAGTCCCTGGCTTCAATCACCGGCTGAATGATGGTAAATACGTTGGCAAACGTCACCACCAGCACGACCACACCCGTTGCCAGCAGCGTCGCCGCGCGGGTTTTAAAAATAACAAACGGTCTTTCCAACCCCACGCGGGATTTGAAGAATGGGAACGCCAGCGCCAGGAACAGATACGGCAGCGTCATAGATACGTTCGCCATCAGCGTCAGTTTGTTATAAAACGCGGAAGCCGTATCACCGCCGAACGAAACCAACAGAATAAACAAACTCACAAGCCCGCACTGCATCCACATGGCAGTCGTTGGCATCCCTACGGCATTCAGTTTGGTCATCGGCGCGGGCCACAACGCCTTTGGCGTCCCCTGAATAATCGCTTTCAGCGGTGAGTAGCTGAGGGTGAAAAAAGCGCCAGTATAGGCAAGAAACATGGAAAGCCCGGTAATACGCGCAAACCATACCCCCATCGTCATCGCCGTCTCTGGGGAAAGGTGCAGCGCATTACCCAATGTCATCCCAAGGCTTTTCATCAGGATATAAGTGATATTACCAAGGTTAACGGAACCATTACTTAATACCTGCTGCCAGTTAGTGCTAACACCCCACAAAAATATGGCCAGCGAATAACCCACTGAAATGACGATAGCGGCAAAGACAATGCCTTTGGCAAAGTTCTTTTCTGGTTTCTCTGTTTTATCGACCAGTCCACCCACGGCTTCAATTCCACCATAAGCAAAAATGGCAAATACCACGAACGACAACATGGCCAGGCCGGACTGATATCCTGGATTGGGTGAAGATGAGAAATTAATATCCTGTGCAAAGTGGCCACCAGTTAATAACAAAATAGCGACACTCACTAACAACAGAACTAAATTAAGACACATAACGGCAATTCCGCCAACCGCCGTAATACGTGCAATCTTATTAATACCACGAGAAGCAACACAGGTGACCACCACCATCCAGCCGACCGCAAGCAGCCCGACAACCTGGGTTGGTTCAAGCCCGGCGATACCCCAATGCTGCGTCATGTCTGCGCCGAATAAGAAGGTCGAGAAAGGCACCCATACTTTTGCCGCCGTGCTAACCATCCATATCACGTAGGAAGAGAACCACATAAACGTACCGATAAACGCATAGCGTGGCCCAACGCTATTATTCATCCACGAATATATCCCGCCCTCCTCTTTCCGATAGGCGGAACCCATTTCTGCCATCATTAACGCGAAGGGAATAAAGAATAATAATGCAGAAAATATATACCAGGGAATCGCACTATATCCCATTAAATAAAATGCAGAGGGACTATTTGCAAATCCGAAAACTGACGTAAATATCATAAGGATGAGACCTGTCAGGCTCATCTTCTTTATTGTTTGGGTCATTCAACTATCCCTTACTCTGGCAAGCGTTTCGCAAACGCCGCTCACCGATTGGCACCGCTCTCTTTGCAGAGTTCAGCAATTAAAAATCAACACAGAATTGATACCTAAACGATACCAGATATCCAGAGTCAAATTGTGGCTATTAGAGGGAAAGTGAAAAAATGTGCTACAAAGTGGCTGCTTTACCGCCACTTTGTATTGTAGAGGGATAACGCGTTATGCACGATCGACGGTAAAGGCGATAACGTCAGCCAGACTATCAGCGCCCAGCGCCAGCATCACCAGACGATCAACACCCAGCGCCACGCCAGAGCAATCCGGCATCCCAACCTTCAACGCTTCAAGCAAGTTGTTGTCAATTGGCTGCTGCGGCAGGCCGCGCGCGGCACGTTTACGATTATCCTGCTCGAACCGTTGCTGCTGTTCACGCGCATCGGTCAACTCATGGAAACCATTCGCCAGCTCAATACCTTTGTAATAAACCTCAAATCGCTCAGCGACCCGATGATCTTCGGTACTGATTTGCGCCAGTGACGCCTGACTGGCCGGGAAATGGTACACAAACGTTGGTTTGTCTTTGCCAATATGCGGCTCAACGCCCATTGTAAACAGCAGTTGCAGCAAGGTATCCCGGTCTTCTTCAGTATCCGCGATATTGCTGAGATCCAGCTTCGCCGCCACTTCCCGTAGTTGGGTTTTATCCGCAGACAGCGGGTCAATCTCCAGATGACGCTGGAAAGCTTGCTGGTAAGAAAGGCTTTCGGCAGGTGAACAGTCCAGCACTTGCTGCAGCAAATCATCCACTTCGTTCATCAGGCGATACATGTCGTAGTGTGGGCGATACCACTCAAGCATGGTGAACTCAGGATTATGATGACGCCCCATCTCTTCATTACGGAAGCTGCGACATAGCTGATACACCGGGCCACATCCCGCGACCAGCAGACGCTTCATGTGGTATTCCGGGCTGGTCATTAAATAGAGGTTCATCCCCTGGGAATGACCAGGGCCAACGAAACGCGTTTCGAACGGGAACAGATGAATGTCCGTTACCGTCGCCTGACTCATGCAAGGTGTCTCAACCTCAAGCACTCCACGATCGGCAAAAAAGCGGCGAATCTCCGCTATAATTGCTGCACGTTTTAACAGATTGGGGATGGACGCGCTCGGCTGCCAGGTTGCCGTTTCGCTCATGGTTGTTTCTCCGATTTCAGACAAGGGCACGAAGTCTACTCGTATCGTGCTAGCGAGACAAATTTCACGCGGGAATAATAAACACTGGCTGGCGGGTAAAAAAAGCAACATTGGGTGGTTTAGTAATTAAATTAATCAAATTCAATGATAATTCAGCCCTCTGATACGCTAAAAAAATCGAACACGTCAAATTTCCCTCACATCCCTAAGACTATACTATTGTACCTATAAAGGAGCAGTGGAAACGCGTTCATAACCTGTTTGAATCCGATGAAGCATCTGAATTCGGGCGGGGATGAAATAACAACAATCTGGAGGAATGTCGTGCAAACCTTTCAAGCCGATCTTGCCATTATAGGCGCCGGTGGCGCGGGATTACGTGCTGCAATTGCTGCCGCACAAGCAAATCCCAACGCTAAAATCGCACTGATCTCAAAAGTGTACCCAATGCGCAGCCATACCGTTGCTGCCGAAGGCGGCTCTGCTGCTGTCGCGCAGGATCATGACAGCTTTGACTACCATTTTCACGATACGGTAGCAGGCGGAGACTGGCTGTGTGAGCAGGATGTCGTGGATTACTTTGTCCACCACTGCCCAACTGAAATGACGCAACTGGAACAATGGGGCTGCCCATGGAGCCGCCGTGAAGACGGTAGCGTCAACGTACGTCGCTTCGGCGGCATGAAAATCGAGCGTACCTGGTTTGCCGCGGATAAAACCGGCTTCCACATGCTGCATACGCTGTTCCAAACCTCTTTGCAGTTCCCGCAGATTCAGCGCTTTGATGAACACTTCGTTCTGGATATCCTGGTGGACGACGGTCATGCTCGCGGCCTGGTCGCCATGAACATGATGGAAGGCACGCTGGTACAAATCCGTGCTAACGCCGTCGTGATGGCAACGGGCGGCGCGGGTCGTGTTTACCGTTACAACACCAATGGCGGCATCGTCACCGGCGACGGTATGGGCATGGCGCTGAGCCACGGCGTTCCGCTGCGTGATATGGAATTCGTTCAGTATCACCCAACCGGTCTGCCTGGTTCCGGTATCCTGATGACCGAAGGCTGCCGCGGTGAAGGCGGTATTCTGGTCAACAAAGATGGCTATCGCTATCTGCAAGACTATGGCATGGGTCCGGAAACCCCGCTGGGCGAGCCGAAGAACAAATACATGGAGCTCGGTCCGCGTGACAAAGTTTCTCAGGCGTTCTGGCACGAATGGCGTAAAGGCAACACCATCTCCACCCCGCGTGGCGATGTGGTTTACCTCGACCTGCGTCATCTCGGCGAGAAAAAACTGCTCGAGCGCTTACCGTTCATCTGCGAACTGGCGAAAGCTTACGTGGGTGTCGATCCGGTTAAAGAACCGATCCCGGTACGTCCGACCGCGCACTACACCATGGGCGGTATCGAAACCGATCAGCACTGCGAAACCCGCATTAAAGGTCTGTTCGCGGTGGGTGAATGTTCCTCTGTTGGTCTGCACGGTGCTAACCGTCTGGGTTCTAACTCTCTGGCAGAACTGGTGGTCTTTGGCCGCATGGCCGGTGAGAAAGCGATGGAACGCGCTGCAACGGTAGGCGCGGCAAACAGTGCCGCTCTCGACGCACAGGTTGCGGGCGTTGAAAAACGTCTGAAAGACTTGGTTAACCAGGAAGGTAACGAAAACTGGTCTAAGATCCGCGACGAAATGGGTCTGTCTATGGAAGAAGGCTGCGGTATCTACCGTACACCGGAACTCATGCAGAAAACCGTTGATAAGCTGGCTGAGCTGCAGGAACGTTTCAAGCGCGTACGTATCACTGATACCTCCAGCGTCTTCAACACCGACCTGCTGTACACCATCGAACTGGGTCACGGTCTGAACGTTGCCGAATGTATGGCGCACTCCGCGCTGGCACGTAAAGAATCCCGCGGCGCGCACCAGCGTCTGGATGAAGGCTGCACCGAGCGTGATGACGTTAACTTCCTCAAACATACCCTCGCCTTCCGCGATGCTGACGGCACAACTCGCCTGGAATACAGCGACGTGAAAATCACCACTCTGCCGCCAGCTAAACGTATGTACGGTGGCGAAGCGGAAGCAGCCGATAAGAAGGAGAAGGCGAATGGCTGAGATGAAAAACCTGAAAGTTGAGGTGGTGCGCTATAACCCGGAAACCGATACCGCGCCGCACAGTGCTTTCTATGAAGTTCCTTATGATGAAACCACGTCTCTGCTGGATGCGTTGGGCTACATCAAAGATAACCTGGCACCGGACCTGAGCTATCGCTGGTCCTGCCGTATGGCAATCTGCGGCTCTTGCGGCATGATGGTCAACAACGTGCCGAAACTGGCGTGCAAAACCTTCCTGCGTGATTACACCAGCGGTATGAAGGTTGAAGCGCTGGGCAACTTCCCGATTGAACGCGATCTGGTCGTCGATATGACGCACTTCATCGAAAGTCTGGAAGCGATCAAGCCGTACATCATTGGTAACCCGCGTACTCCGGATCAGGGTCCAAACACCCAGACTCCGGCGCAGATGGCGAAATATCATCAGTTCTCCGGTTGCATCAACTGTGGTCTGTGTTACGCCGCGTGTCCGCAGTTCGGCCTGAACCCTGAGTTCATTGGACCGGCTGCAATTACGCTGGCGCATCGCTATAACGAAGATAGCCGCGACCACGGTAAGAAGGAGCGTATGGCTCAGTTGAACAGCCCGAACGGCGTTTGGACCTGTACTTTCGTGGGCTACTGCTCCGAAGTCTGCCCGAAACACGTCGATCCGGCTGCGGCCATTCAGCAGGGTAAAGTTGAAAGTTCAAAAGACTTTCTTATCGCTACCCTGAAACCACGCTAAGGAGTGCATGATGACGACTAAACGCAAACCCTATGTGCGGCCGATGACGTCCACCTGGTGGAAAAAGCTGCCATTTTATCGCTTTTACATGCTGCGCGAAGGCACGGCAGTTCCGGCAGTCTGGTTCAGTATTGAACTGATTTTCGGCCTGTTTGCTCTGAAGCATGGTGCTGAGTCCTGGATGGGCTTTGTCGGCTTTTTGCAAAACCCGGTGGTGGTCATCCTCAACCTGGTTGTTCTGGCTGCAGCGCTGCTGCATACCAAAACCTGGTTTGAACTGGCGCCGAAAGCCGCCAACATCATCGTAAAAGACGAAAAAATGGGGCCAGAGCCGATCATCAAAGGTCTCTGGGTAGTTACTGCGGTTGTGACCGTAGTCATACTGTATGTAGCCCTGTACTGGTAAGGAGTCCGGGATGATTAATCCAAATCCAAAACGCTCTGACGAACCTGTATTCTGGGGTCTGTTTGGTGCAGGTGGTATGTGGGGCGCAATCATTGCGCCGGTAGTGGTTCTGCTGGTTGGTATTATGCTGCCGCTGGGTCTGTTCCCGGGCGATGCGCTGAGCTATGAGCGCATTATGGCATTTGCCCAGAGCTTCATCGGACGCGCATTTCTGTTCCTGATGATCGTTCTGCCGCTGTGGTGCGGTTTACACCGTATGCACCACGCTATGCATGACCTGAAAATCCACGTGCCTGCTGGCAAATGGGTATTCTACGGCCTGGCTGCTATCCTGACCGTTGTAACAGCGATTGGCATTCTGACTATCTAATCGCAGTTGCTACCGATTAGGCCCGCCACTGGCGGGCCTTATTATTTGTGCACAACGCTGGTCAACCAGCGGGAAAAATCACGCATCGCAGGTGTCTCCGGACGGGATTGCAATCGCGTAATCCAGTAACTTCCCAAATCAATCTGCGTTAAAAACGGTTGTACGATACGCTCACTGTTCAGCAAATGCGTGAACATTCTGACGGGAGCAATCGCCACCCCCAGCCCTGCCTGCGCCGCTTCAAGCATCGTGACGGACGAGTCAAACACGACCACATTGTGCGTTGGTGAAGGGGGAGCCTCTCCGGCCGCCTGCATCCACAGCGCCCATTCATCACGACGATACGATCGTAATAGCGGAAATTTCAGGATATCTGCAGGCGTCTGAATCTGAGAGGCCAGATCGGGTGAACAAAGTGGAGACATCAGCGCGCTACATAAATATTGCGCATCGGTATCGTGCCAGGCTCCACCACCATAGCGAATGGTATAATCCAGGCCTTCGGCGGCGGGATCAACACGGTTATTATGCGTGGAAAGCTGTAAATCGATATGCGGATAGCCCCGTTTAAAATCGTGTAGACGTGGGAAAAGGCACCCCACCGCAAAAGTGCCCACCACACCAATTTTCAGTTTTTCCTGAGCCTGGTTACCGGCAAAACGGTCTAACATCGTCGCCATACGATCGAAGGAATCATTAAGTACAGGTAACAGACTTTCACCTTCTGTCGTGAGCATCAGGCCTCGTGAAACGCGAATAAAGAGCTGACAATTCAGCTGTTGCTCCAACGCTTTCACATGCTGGCTGATAGCAGAATGCGTTACATTCAGCTCAATTGCTGCGCGGGTAAAGCTGAGATGCCTGGCGGCCGCTTCAAAAGCCCGCAGAGAATTAAGGGGGATATAGCTACGCGTCATCATCTTGCCTGTTAGAAAAACTTATATCTGCTGCTAAATTTAACCGTTTGTCAACACAGTGCAAATCAAACACACTGGTCGCGTCTGATGGGCCCGGACACCCTTTCGCTTTTTATTACGGAAATGATTTCATGATGAAAAAATCGTTATGCTGCGCGCTGCTGCTGGCCGCCTCTTTCTCCACGTTTGCCGCCTCAAAGACAGAACAACACATTGCCGATATCGTTAACCGCACCATCACACCGCTGATGAAAGAACAGGCCATTCCTGGTATGGCTGTGGCCGTTATCTACCAGGGAAAACCGTATTACTTTACCTGGGGTAAAGCTGATATCGCCAATAATCGCCCGGTCACACAGAATACGCTGTTTGAGCTCGGTTCAGTCAGTAAGACCTTCAATGGCGTGCTGGGCGGCGATGCGATCGCCCGCGGTGAAATTAAGCTCAGCGATCCGGTCACGAAATACTGGCCAGAACTGACAGGCAAACAGTGGCAGGGTATCAACCTGCTGCACTTAGCCACATACACGGCAGGTGGCCTGCCGCTTCAGATCCCCGACGAGGTGACGGATAAAACCGCATTGCTGCACTTTTATCAAAACTGGCAACCTCAGTGGGCCCCAGGCGCTAAACGTCTCTATGCTAACTCCAGCATTGGTCTGTTTGGCGCACTGGCGGTGAAACCCTCAGGAATGAGCTACGAAGAGGCGATGACCAGACGCGTCCTGCAGCCATTAAAACTCGCACACACCTGGATTACCGTTCCGCAGAACGAGCAACAGGATTATGCCTGGGGCTATCGCGATGGTAAGCCCGTACATGTTTCGCCGGGCCAGCTTGATGCCGAAGCGTATGGTGTAAAATCCAGCATTATGGATATGGCACGCTGGGTTCAGGCCAATATGGACGCCAGCCACGTACCGGAGAAAACCCTGCAGCAGGGCATCCGGCTCGCACAGTCACGTTACTGGCGCATTGGTGAGATGTACCAGGGCTTAGGCTGGGAAATGCTGAACTGGCCGGTAAAAGCAGACACGATTATCAACGGCAGCGACAGTAAAATCGCTCTGGCGGCGCTTCCGGCCGTTGAGGTAAACCCACCTGCCCCCGCAGTAAAAGCCTCCTGGGTACATAAAACAGGTTCGACTGGCGGATTTGGTAGTTATGTGGCTTTTATTCCGGAGAAAAATCTGGGCATCGTGATGCTGGCAAATAAAAGCTACCCGAATCCAGCTCGCGTCGACGCGGCCTGGCGCATCCTTGAAAAACTGCAGTAACCGGCGTTGAGGTCCGATCCGTCGGGCCTCCTTTCTTCCACGTCTTTTCCTGCTGTCATCTACACTTAACAAAAATACAGCAAGGAATATCCCATGCGCATTCTGCCTGTCGTTGCTGCAGTCACGGCTGCATTTCTGGTAGTGGCTTGCAGTTCACCTACGCCGCCCAAAGGCGTTACTGTTGTAAACAACTTTGATGCCAAACGTTATCTTGGCACCTGGTATGAGATCGCGCGGTTCGACCACCGCTTTGAACGTGGGTTGGATAAAGTTACTGCAACCTATAGCTTGCGCGATGACGGTGGGATCAACGTCATCAACAAAGGCTACAACCCGGACCGAGGCATGTGGCAAAAAACGGAAGGCAAAGCCTATTTCACCGGCGATCCCGGCCGGGCGGCTCTTAAGGTCTCGTTCTTCGGTCCCTTCTATGGTGGGTATAACGTGATTGCTCTCGACCGGGAATATCGCCATGCGCTGGTCTGTGGCCCGGATCGCGACTATCTGTGGATCCTCTCTCGCACCCCAACGATTTCAGATGAGATGAAACAGCAGATGCTGGCAGTCGCGACCCGGGAGGGGTTTGAAGTGAACAAGTTGATTTGGGTAAAACAACCCGGCGCTTAGTGGGTGCTGAGCTTCAGGCCAATAATGCCGGCAACAATCAACCCCAGGCTGAGCAGGCGCGCCGGGCTGGCTGATTCACCCAGTAGCAGAATGCCGGTAATGGCTGCCCCTACCGCGCCAATCCCGGTCCAGACGGCATAAGCCGTACCAACCGGCAGCGTTCTCATCGCCCAGGATAGCATAGCGATACTGACGATCATCGCCACAATGGTGATGATACTTGGCGTTAAACGGGTAAAACCGTGGGTATATTTCAGACCAATCGCCCAGACAACTTCAAGCAGGCCCGCGATAAGTAAAACGATCCAGGACATAACAGGCTCCAGAACACTATGGGGCCGTCCCCGGGTGAAAGATGCGTTTGCAGGTCGTCCCGCAAAGCGGATGTATGAAATGGCATTTTTGCCCGGGAGAAAATGAATTTCAACCTTTTTATTCATTGCTTACTTAAAGCAAGAATTAAGCCCAATTAGAGGCGTAGTTCCCGCATTTGGCTCACATTGGACTTCTCTATGATGAAGAGCTTTCTGAACTCAGAGAGCCATTGGATCCTCTTCTGAATGCGAAAGGTTTATGCTTAAAATTTTAGTGATTGACCGGTGCCACTTCACCCGCACAGGGATAGAGGCCTTGCTTAATCATTCTGGTATGTTCAACTCTTCATTTCTGGTGTCAGGGATTAATAATCTGATGTTGGCTAAAGAGCATATTTTGCAGTGGAAGCCACATCTGGTAATCGCAGATTTATATAGTTTTCTCAGCGATATTCACTCCAGCCCCCCCATCGCACCATTTTTTATGAGCTGCGGCGCCATCCCGCTGATTTTACTACAATCAGGCGACCGATCGCATAACCCAATCGATCCCCCTCACTCTGCCGTTCACTCGACATTGTCCAAACACATCGCGTTGCATGATCTTTCGCGCACGATCCAGAATGCACTACAGATCCGCCCCGTATTAGATACACCTAAAAATGCCACACCGCTGCTTACGCCACAGGAAGAGAAGGTACTGTCGTTGTGGATGGATGGCGTTGATAACAATGCAATAGCCGCCGCGCTCTGCATTCATGGTAAGACGGTATACACCTATAAGCGAAATATCCGTATGAAGCTGCACCTGGGGAATCGCTTTTCACCGTTTCTCTCTCTACCTGAGAAGATGAATTAACGGTACGACGGTGCGCCGTACCGTTCATAGTTATTGCTGAGCCTTTGTCGCTGCGCCAGAAATGGCACTACCGCCCTCAGAAATATCCTGACCTACGCCTCGCGTCGTATTACACGCCGTTAATACGGAAGAAAGTACCAACACAGAAAAGATCGCAGCAATTGTCTTCTTAACCATAACGTCTTCCTTTTCTAGCCAATATTGTTTGTGTATAGCTACTTAATAATAGACAAGATCCGGGGAGGTGACGGATAAACGACCGTTTTTAAGACAATATGAGGGGACTAGCTGGCAGCGTGAGAAATTGAATTACCAAGATGTTTGATATCTTCACCAAAGCCGCGCGCCGTATTACAGCCCGCCAGGAGGGTGCTGGTGAAAAGGATAAGCATTACAAGACCGAGAAGACGTTTCATCATTCCTGCCCTGGAAAAGTATGGCGCAGCAACCTGCACCAATATCTTAAAAATACGCAAAATCATTCAGGCCGCCTGATGCAGCCTGAATGATGAAGGCTATTACTTCACGCGGGATACGTATTCGCCAGAGCGGGTATCCACTTTGATGACTTCGCCGATCTGTACGAACAGCGGAACTTTAACCACAGCACCGGTGGACAGCGTCGCTGGTTTACCACCCGTACCTGCAGTGTCACCTTTCAGACCTGGGTCAGTTTCAATGATTTCCAGCTCAACGAAGTTCGGCGGGGTCACGGAGATTGGCTGACCGTTCCACAGGGTCACGATGCACTCAGCCTGATCCAGCAGCCATTTAGCGCTATCACCTACCGCTTTCGCGTCAGCAGCCAGCTGTTCGAAAGTGGAGTTGTTCATGAAATGGTAGAACTCACCGTCGTTGTACAGGTAAGTCAGGTTCATATCGACAACGTCTGCGCCTTCTGCGGAGTCGGTGGATTTGAAGGTTTTCTCTACACGAGTACCGGTCAGCAGGCGGCGCAGCTTAACGCGTGCAAATGCCTGGCCTTTACCCGGTTTAACGAATTCACTGGCTTCAACCGCATAAGGTTCGCCATCCATCATGATTTTAAGACCGGCACGAAAATCGTTGCTATAGTAAGTCGCCATAAGGCCCTCTGAAATTGTTAACTGGTAGCTAAGCCACAAAATGGCGCATATTGTAACCCTAAACACCCCATCCAGAGAAGATTGGTTAGTACAACTTGCCGATGTTCTCACCGATCCGGATGAACTATTACGTCTTTTGAATATAGACGCTGATGAAAACTTGCTCGCTGGTCGTGAGGCAAAACGTCTTTTTGCCCTTCGCGTGCCGCGATCGTTTATCGCACGCATGGAGAAAGGCAACCCCAACGATCCGCTACTGCGTCAGGTGCTTACCTCGCAGGATGAGTTCGTTGCCGCCCCCGGATTCTCTACCGATCCACTGGAAGAGCAGCACAGCGTCGTGCCTGGATTGCTGCACAAATATCGCAACCGGGCGTTGCTGCTGGTAAAAGGCGGATGTGCGGTAAACTGCCGCTATTGCTTTCGTCGCCACTTCCCGTATGCCGAGAACCAGGGGAATAAACGTAACTGGCAGGTCGCGTTAGATTACATCGCCGCGCACCCTGAGCTGGATGAGATTATTTTCTCCGGTGGCGATCCCCTCATGGCTAAGGACCACGAGCTTGACTGGTTGCTCACGCAACTGGAGACCATTTCACACCTTAAGCGTCTGCGAATTCACAGCCGCTTGCCAATTGTGATCCCGGCTCGCATTACTGAAGGATTAGTCGATCGTTTTGCGCGATCTTCTCTACAAATTTTGCTGGTGAATCACATTAACCACGCGAACGAAATTGATGAGACATTTCGTCAGGCGATGGCCAGCTTGCGTAAAGTGGGTGTCACATTGCTTAACCAAAGCGTCCTGCTACGTGGCGTGAACGACAACGCACAAACGCTGGCAAACCTGAGCAATGCACTGTTTGATGCGGGCGTAATGCCCTATTACCTGCATGTTTTGGATAAAGTGCAGGGAGCCGCTCACTTTATGGTGAGTGACGATGAGGCGCGGAAAATCATGCGCGAGCTGCTGACGCTGATTTCAGGTTATATGGTCCCAAAACTGGCGCGCGAAATTGGCGGTGAGCCAAGTAAAACGCCGTTGGATTTGCAATTACGCCAACAATAACCATTATTGAGTGTCCGATTCCGGACACTCACCACGATTAATTATTATTTAAATCTCCACAAGTAGAGTCACACTTTTAATCTGTGCTATTTTAATTAGCGCTATAAAATCATTCATTTGTAAATTTTATCAATAGCTTCAAATACAGAATATTAATAAATATATGGTTAGGGAGAACCTTTTATGGCCATAAGTATTAATGGCGTTAATGCCGGTGTCATTCGTCAAAATAATGAATTCATTACGTTGGCATTAAAGATAAAAGAACCAAGAAATAAGGAGTCGTTGTTTTTTCTTTCTCCGCTTGGGCTAAGAGACTTGCTTATTGCTCTGGAAAGCAGGCTATCTGACAAACATCAACCAGGCGAAGGCGAGCGTGTACAATATGAGAAAGAATGCGAGAAAGTCAGCAAAAAGATGCTCGAAAACATTCCATTAATTCAGGAAGATGAACTGAAAAATGCAGATATTAACCGTCGCATAAATTCACTGATGTTAGTCGATGATAAAGGGGAAAACTTAGCATTTTCTCTGACGCTGCATGACGGGAAAACAGATGAATTACTGGTTAATGAATTACAGATTCAAGTGTTGGCTCACGCTATTATTCATGCAATAAATAATGCTGGCATGCGGGATTTAGCGCTACGAATTACATCGTTGCTAGATTTCCTGCCGCTGTACGATGTGGATTGCCAGCAAAACGACAATCTGGAATTCGATTCTTATACACAACCCGAATGGAAGCATAATCTGTTTAATCATTATCTGGCGATTATTTACCGCTATAAGGATGAAAAAGGGAATGCTCAGTTTTGTGGTTCGGTAGTAAAAACCCGCGCGCCTTCCGGCAGTAAAGAAGCCGAAGCCATTACTCGCCGTCTTCTCGACTTCAGCCCGCGGCTGAAAAAACTTGTCGGTGTACCGTGCCAGGTGTTTGTCAGAACGTTGACGGATGATAAGGCGCAAAAGCTCAATCAGGATCAGTGCCTGCGCGCGCTGCATCATTTACGTGTTCAGTCTGCGCAAAAAACTCAGAATGCCTGATGGCGCTGCGCTTATCAGGCCTACGTACACATGATCGTAGGCCGGATAAGACGCTTCAGCGTCGCCATCCGGCATCAACAGCGTTTATCAATTTGGGCACTTATAAACCTGACCAATCATCTCGCTGGCGGTCGGGACAAAGCTGGACAGCATTCCCTGTGACGGGCTACTGACGCCATAAATCACGTTACCGCCCATTGCAGCGGCCTGGTTACGCAGATCGTTCGCCGCGCCACGCATGGAGCCCCCCTCTTCGCCATGCTGGCCAGAAAGCCAGTTGCTCTGTTTACCGGTCGCAGTGCCGATCAGTTGGCACTCAGCGCCTGGCTTATCTTCAACAAAGCGAACGCTTTGTCCGGCTGAACTCAGTTCGTTGCTGGAGCTACAACCCGCCATCAGTAGCGCGGCACCAACGATCCCTGCTAAATATTTCACGTGCATGTCATTCCCCATAATCAATTAGTTGGACCTTATGTCCGTAGCTGAATCATATACTAAAAAGATGACCAAAAGAAAAACCCCCGGACATTTCTGCCCGAGGGTTTCTCAATTCTGGGAGATGAGCACCCAAATCATTCTGGTTGCAGGAAGGCGGCCAGTTTGTTAATCCCCAGGAGCTTACTCAAGTAAGTGACTGGGGTTAGCAAACGCAGCCAACGCATCTGCAGCCTGAAGGATGCAGGGTGTAGGCAATTACATCATACCGCCCATTCCACCCATACCGCCCATACCGGCAGCACCTAAGTCAGGCGTATCGCCTTTCGGCAGGTCGGTAACCATGCACTCGGTAGTGATCATCAGGCCCGCAACAGAAGCCGCGTACTGCAGAGCAGAACGGGTTACTTTGGTCGGGTCCAGGATACCCATATCGATCATGTTGCCGTATTCTTCAGTTGCAGCGTTGTAACCGTAGTTACCGTCGCCCGCTTTCACGGTGTTAGCAACAACAGACGGCTCTTCGCCGCAGTTCAGAACGATTTGACGCAGCGGAGATTCCATTGCGCGCAGCGCAACTTTGATACCCACGTTCTGGTCTTCGTTCTGACCTTTCAGGCCAGCAATTTTGGATGCTACGCGGATCAGTGCTACACCACCACCAGCAACCACGCCTTCTTCTACCGCAGCACGGGTCGCGTGCAGGGCATCTTCAACGCGAGCTTTCTTCTCTTTCATTTCAACTTCGGTTGCAGCACCGACTTTGATCACCGCAACACCGCCAGCCAGTTTCGCTACGCGCTCCTGCAGTTTTTCACGGTCGTAATCCGAAGTTGCTTCTTCGATCTGCTGACGAATCTGAGTCACACGACCCTGGATTGCCGCTTCTTCACCCACGCCATCGATGATGGTGGTGGTGTCTTTGTTGATAACAACACGTTTCGCCTGACCCAGATCTTCCAGGGTCGCTTTTTCCAGCTCCATACCGATCTCTTCAGAGATGACGGTACCGCCAGTCAGGGTTGCGATATCCTGCAGCATTGCTTTGCGACGGTCGCCGAAGCCAGGCGCTTTAACTGCAGCCACTTTAACGATGCCACGCATGGTGTTAACAACCAGAGTCGCCAGCGCTTCGCCTTCAACATCTTCAGCGATGATCAGCAGCGGTTTACCTGCTTTAGCAACGGCTTCCAGAACCGGCAGCATTTCGCGGATGTTGGAGATTTTTTTGTCAGCCAGCAGGATGAACGGCGTTTCCAGTTCTACTGCGCCAGTTTCCGGCTTGTTGATGAAGTAAGGAGACAGGTAACCGCGGTCAAACTGCATACCTTCAACCACGTCCAGTTCGTCCTGCAGACCGGTACCGTCTTCAACGGTGATCACGCCTTCTTTACCGACTTTGTCCATCGCTTCAGCGATCAGTTTACCTACGGTTTCGTCGGAGTTAGCGGAGATGGTACCAACCTGAGCAATAGCTTTAGAGTCGGAGCACGGTACGGACAGTGCTTTCAGTTCTTCAACTGCAGCAGCGACAGCTTTGTCGATACCACGTTTCAGATCCATCGGGTTCATGCCCGCAGCAACGGCTTTCAGGCCTTCAGTGATGATGGACTGAGCCAGTACGGTTGCGGTGGTGGTACCGTCGCCTGCAGCGTCGTTCGCTTTAGAGGCAACTTCTTTCACCATCTGCGCACCCATGTTTTCGAACTTGTCTTCCAGTTCGATTTCACGGGCTACGGAAACACCATCTTTAGTGATGGTCGGTGCACCGAAAGATTTATCCAGAACTACGTTACGGCCTTTTGGACCGAGGGTAACTTTCACTGCATCTGCCAGTACATTCACGCCGCGCAGCATTTTCACACGAGCGTCGTTACCGAATTTTACGTCTTTAGCTGCCATTTTCTCTTTCCCTTAAATTCGTATGTTCAGTGTCGTTCGCGGATTAGGCTTCAACGATTGCCAGGATGTCGCTTTCGGACATGATCAACACTTCTTCATTGTCGATCTTCTCAGATTTAACACCGTAGCCATCGTTGAAAATGACGATATCGCCGACTTTCACGTCCAGCGGCTGTACAGAACCGTTGTCCAGGATGCGACCCTTACCGACAGCGATGATTTCGCCACGAGTTGATTTACCTGCTGCGGAACCGGTCAGTACGATGCCACCAGCAGATTTGGATTCAACTTCTTTACGTTTGACGATCACACGATCATGTAACGGACGAATACTCATTGATAGCTCTCCTTTGAGAAAGTCTTTATCAGTTATGGGTGACGCCGGCCCGTAAACGGTATCCCGGCTAGTGACCAGAGAGATGGGGATGGGCTTTTGTGCCTTCAAGGGGGCAAGCGAAAAAAAATTTTTATCAGCAGAAAATCCCGTCAAAACACCGACGCGCCTCACATTTCATAACGATTTCAGCTACGTCGTCATAAGCAAATCCTATTGTGATACCATCGAAAATCTGCGCTGTAGCCCGGTACACGGGCATAACCGGATAACAACTTATGAGCGGACTAAAACAAGAGCTGGGACTGGCTCAAGGCGTTGGCCTGTTGTCGACATCATTGTTAGGTACAGGCGTTTTCGCCGTCCCCGCGCTGGCCGCGCTGGTTGCTGGCAACAACAGCCTGTGGGCATGGCCGGTGCTGATCGTTTTAGTCTTTCCGGTGGCGATTGTCTTTGCCGTACTCGGTCGCCATTTTCCCAGCGCAGGCGGCGTAGCGCATTTTGTCGGCATGGCCTTTGGCTCACGGCTTGAGCGCGTTACCGGATGGCTTTTTTTATCGGTAATTCCAGTGGGATTACCTGCGGCATTGCACATCGCCGCCGGATTTGGCCAGGCGATGTTTGGCTGGCATGGTTGGCAGCTTCTGTTGGCAGAGCTTGGCACGCTGGTATTGGTCTGGTACATCGGCTCGCGGGGTGCCAGCTCCAGCGCTAACCTGCAAACGGTGATTGCCGGACTGATCGTCGCGCTGATTGTCGCCATCTGGTGGGCTGGCGAGCTGAAACCGAGTGAGATCCCCTTTCCTGCCATCGACAAGATTGAGCTTCCCGGGCTTTTTGCCGCGTTGTCGGTGATGTTCTGGTGCTTTGTTGGCCTTGAAGCATTCGCACACCTGGCCTCTGAATTCAAAAATCCGGAACGGGACTTCCCGCGCGCCCTGATGATTGGCCTGCTACTGGCCGGCTCCGTGTACTGGGCATGTACCGTCGTTGTACTACATTTTGATGCCTACGGTGAACAGATGGCGGCGGCGGCATCGCTGCCTGAAATCGTCGTCCAACTGTTTGGCGTTCAGGCCCTGTGGGTTGCCTGCATCATTGGTTATCTGGCCTGCTTTGCCAGCCTGAACATTTATATCCAAAGTTTCGCCCGTCTGGTGTGGTCGCAAGCACAATATAAACCGGAGAGCTATCTGGCTCGCCTGTCCCCTCGCCATCTTCCGGGTAATGCGCTAAACGCGGTATTGGGTTGCTGCGTCATCAGTACCTTGTGCATCTATATGCTGCAAATCAATCTCGACGCGTTAATCGTCTACGCTAACGGCATCTTTATTATGATTTATCTGCTGTGCATGCTGGCAGGGTGCCGATTGCTAAAAAGGCACTATCGCGTACTGGCGATAGTGGGGGGGCTACTGTGCCTACTGCTGCTGGCGATGGTCGGCTGGAAGAGTCTGTATGCCATCGTGATGCTGGCAGCGCTGTGGCTATTTTTGCCAGGGAGAAAAACGGCTGTCGTTTAAACGCACGTCAGATAATGGTCATTGCGGACGGGTTACCGTCCTGCAACCTTATTCACTGTATCGTCTATAATATAAAAAACATTCACATCAATAATATTACAATAAATACTCTCAGCGTTTCCGCATTAATAATCAAACAACACTCCACTCACGCCATCATCTTATCATATAGCCGTCAATTCTATTTTTTCTCAGAGAGAAAAAACAATCAGTAAATAAAACCATTCATTAAACATATAAAAGGAGTTATTCATGCAACGCCGATTTATATTCCGGCCAGCGGTTATTGCGCTGCTGGCGCTTAGCGCTTATGCCTCGACTACTGATGCTGCGAAAAAAACTGCGCCCATTGCAGAGAAAGGTCCCCAAGCCGTCAGTGAAGCCTATGTCCGTTTACTGGCGCGCAATGCCTATTTCTGGGGCTGGCCTATGGCCAATATCTATAATCGCCGCGTCGCGTTTTCTAAAATTCCGCAACCGTCCCTACTGGACGGCATTCTCCCGGTCTCCCCGCTTAACCGTCTCTCAATGCTTTCCGATTATATAGATCCCATGGAACGCCATGTCGCCTGCCCGAATCAGGATGTGGTTTATGGCGGCTTAGCACTGGCATTGGATAAAGATCCGGTGGTGGTGCAGGTGCCCGACTTTGGCGACCGTTTCTGGGTTTATCAAGCCGTTGATCTCCGCACCGATAGCTTTGCGGAGCTAGGGAAACAATATGGCACCAGGCCGGGCTTCTATCTGTTAGTCGGCCCGGGCTGGAAAGGCAAAGTCCCTGCGGGCATCAGCAAGGTTTTCCGCGCCACCACCAATACCGGCATGCTGATTCCGCGAGTATTCCAGAACAACTCGCCGGAAGACAAACAAATCGTCCGCTCCGTTATTTCAAATATTGATGCTTACCCGCTATCGGAATTCACTGGCAAGATGAAAACGCACGACTGGAGCACATTACCGATTATAAAATCGCCGGGCAGCGAAGAGCACCAACAAAGCGAAAACCAGTGGGTGAATCCGGAGAAATTCTTTGATGAATTACCTGCTTTGCTGGCCGATGCGAAACCTCGCCCCGGTGAAGAGATCATGTATCAGCAGATGGCCTATTTAACCTCGCTGGCAAAAAGCAATCCGGCAACACGTAGCGTGATGATTGATGGAGCGAAAAAAGCGGAAGACGAGCTGGTTTCCCCGCTGCTGCGTTTTAGCAACTTCGGTATTAAGCTACCGCATAACTGGTCCACCATAAATAATGGTGCGGAATTTGGTAGTGACTATTACACCCGCACCGCCGTCGCCAGATCCAATATTCTGGTGAATAAGAATAACGAGACAAAATATTTCTATCTTGACACCAGTGATGACGGTAAGGCTCTGCACGGTGATAAAAGCTACACCATCACCCTGCCGCAAGGGAAAATACCGGTGAACGGCTTCTGGTCGCTAACGCTGTACAATAGCCACCATTTTTTCGTGCAGAACAGCATCAACCGCTACTCTGTCGGCACCAAAACGCCAGACTTCAAGTACAACAAAGACGGCTCGCTGACGCTGTATATCCAGGCTGAAGCACCAGATAAAACGCGAGAACACAACTGGCTGCCATCGCCAAAAGAAGAGAACTTTTCGCTGTATATCCGCGCCTACTGGCCAGCGAAGGAAGTGCTGAATGGAAAATGGGTGCCGCCGGCAGTGGTCGCGCATTAATACTTATAGCCTTCACTTGTGCGAGGTAGCGCGATCCGCTCGCGCCAGTGCAGGTTAGTGTACCGACATCGCCGCAGAACGTTCATTTTTTGATTAACCACCCTGCTTTTTCAACACCACAAGGGAGAAAATGCCACAAACGGTGTTCGTGTGCATGGAGAGCATCGTCCTCCTGCGCTCGCGGTAAAAGCTTACCGCAAGTACAGAGGAAAATATTAAATTTACTTTAGAAACAACAAAATAAAAACATATCATTAGTGAACAAACGAGCTCTGATTAGGGCAATTTAGCGCTTATCTTTATCATCTGCGTCATGCTCCAGACGGTCGCGCTGTTCGTCCTTACGCTGATATTCACCATCAAATGTCTGTCCGCTGGTCGTGCCACCCGCAAAACCACCTCCTGGCATACGCGAAAAACGCAAATGCGGCAGTAACTTCATGGTCAAATGTTTCTGCACTGGGGGTAATAAAAGAAGAAGACCGAGGAAATCGGTGAAGAACCCAGGCAACACCAACAGCAAGCCGGCGATAATCAGCGACACGCTCTTGATCATTTCTGCAGCCGGACTTTCACCTGCTGCCATTTTCTGTTGCATCAGTAAAAAGTTCTTAAATCCTTGGTTACGAACCAGAGACATACCGATAACCGAGGTAAAAATAACCAAAATCAGGGTCATCAGGACACCCAGCACATGGGCAACCTGGATAAAAATAGATATCTCTATGTAAACATAGAGAAAAATGGCAAGTAATGGTATCCAGCGCAAAGGGCTCTCCTGTTGAAAACAGTCGTTTTCACCAACAACTGTTCGAAAATTGTGTGACTTGCATCACTCAAATATTGTGGTGATTAGCAAAATTTCAAGCTGCTTGTACACTAATATTTGGTGTTAATCCTAAAGGGGTGATCTATTTCACAGAATAATAAATAAGGGGTAAATTCCACGTTTTAAGTGATCCAGATTACGGTAGAAATCCTGAACCAGCATATGATCTCGGGTATCAGACCGATGCAGGGGATAATCGTCGGTCGAGAAACAATCGAAATCACATATATCCTGTGTGTTTAGTCAAATCATTGGCAGCTTGAAAAAGAAGGTTCACATGTTAAACAACATTCGTATCGAAGAAGACTTGTTGGGTACCAGGGAAGTTCCAGCGGACGCTTACTATGGTGTTCACACTCTGAGAGCGATTGAAAACTTCTACATTAGCAACAACAAAATCAGTGACATTCCTGAATTTGTTCGCGGCATGGTAATGGTTAAAAAGGCAGCGGCACTGGCTAACAAAGAGCTGCAAACTATTCCTAAGAGCGTGGCAAATGCCATCATCGCGGCGTGTGATGAAGTCCTGAATAACGGAAAATGCATGGATCAGTTCCCGGTAGATGTTTACCAGGGTGGTGCGGGTACCTCCGTCAACATGAACACCAACGAAGTGCTGGCCAATATCGGTCTGGAACTGATGGGTCACCAGAAGGGTGAATATCAGTACCTGAACCCGAACGACCACGTCAACAAATGTCAGTCTACCAACGACGCTTACCCGACCGGTTTCCGTATCGCTGTTTACGCATCCATCATCAAACTGATTGATGCTCTGAACCAGCTGCGTGAAGGCTTCGAGCAAAAAGCTGTTGAATTCCAGGACATCCTGAAAATGGGTCGTACCCAGCTGCAGGATGCTGTACCGATGACCCTCGGTCAGGAATTCCGTGCTTTCAGCGTACTGTTGAAAGAAGAAGTGAAAAACATTGGCCGTACCGCTGAGCTGCTGCTGGAAGTTAACCTCGGCGCAACTGCAATCGGTACGGGTCTGAACACACCGAAAGAGTACTCTCCGCTGGCAGTGCAAAAACTGGCTGAAGTGACCGGTTTCGCCTGCGTTCCGGCAGAAGACCTGATTGAAGCCACCTCCGACTGCGGCGCATACGTTATGGTGCACGGTGCACTGAAACGTCTGGCTGTGAAAATGTCCAAAATCTGTAACGACCTGCGTTTGCTCTCCTCTGGCCCACGTGCCGGCCTGAATGAGATCAACCTGCCGGAACTGCAGGCGGGCTCTTCCATTATGCCAGCAAAAGTGAACCCGGTTGTTCCAGAAGTGGTAAACCAGGTGTGCTTTAAAGTCATCGGTAACGACGTCACTGTTACCATGGCATCTGAAGCAGGTCAGCTGCAGCTGAACGTAATGGAACCGGTTATCGGCCAGGCAATGTTCGAATCTATCCACATTCTGAGCAACGCTTGCTACAACCTGCTGGAAAAATGCGTTAGCGGCATCACTGCTAACAAAGAAGTGTGTGAAGCATTCGTTTATAACTCCATCGGTATCGTCACCTACCTCAACCCGTTCATCGGTCACCACAACGGCGATATCGTCGGTAAAATTTGTGCCGAAACCGGTAAGAGCGTGCGTGAAGTTGTCCTGGAGCGCGGTCTGTTGACCGAGGCAGAACTGGACGATATCTTCTCTGCACAGAACCTGATGCACCCGGCTTATAAAGCAAAACGTTATACTGATGAAAGCGAACAGTAATCGTGTAGGGTAGTACCAGAGAGGGCACGTCATGATGACGTGCCTTTTTTCTTGCACCAAGTTACTTAAAAACAACAATTTAATATCAACTTGTTAAACAACAAGGAAGGCTAATATGATAGTTTTAGAACTTATCATCGTTTTGCTGGCAATCTTTTTGGGTGCCAGACTTGGGGGTATCGGTATTGGATTTGCAGGTGGGCTGGGTGTTCTGGTTCTCGCCGCTATTGGCGTAAAACCGGGTAATATTCCGTTCGATGTTATTTCCATTATCATGGCGGTTATCGCTGCTATCTCTGCCATGCAGATTGCAGGTGGTCTGGACTATCTGGTCCATCAAACTGAAAAACTGCTGCGTAAGAACCCGAAATACATCACGATCCTTGCACCGATCGTGACCTATTTCCTGACTATCTTCGCGGGTACCGGCAACATCTCTCTGGCAACGCTGCCAGTTATCGCTGAAGTCGCGAAGGAGCAAGGGATCAAACCTTGCCGTCCGCTCTCTACTGCTGTGGTTTCTGCACAGATTGCGATTACCGCATCACCTATCTCTGCGGCCGTGGTTTACATGTCTTCCGTAATGGAAGGTCATGGTATCAGCTACATTCACCTGCTGTCCGTGGTCATTCCGTCCACCCTGCTGGCTGTGCTGGTGATGTCCTTCCTGGTCACCATGCTGTTCAACTCCAAACTGTCTGACGATCCGATTTATCGCAAGCGTCTGGAAGAAGGTTTGGTTGAGCTGCGCGGTGAAAGACAAGTTGAAATCAAAGCCGGTGCGAAAACCTCCGTATGGTTGTTCCTGCTGGGCGTAATTTGCGTTGTTGTCTATGCGATCGTCAACAGCCCAAGCCTGGGGCTGGTTGCTAAGCCGCTGATGAACACCACCAACGCCATTCTGATCATCATGCTGAGCATCGCGACGCTGACGACAATCATCTGCCGCGTTGAAACTGACTCCATCCTGAACTCCAGCACCTTTAAAGCAGGTATGAGCGCCTGTATTTGTATCCTGGGTGTTGCATGGCTGGGTGATACCTTCGTATCTCACAACATTGACTGGATCAAAGATACTGCAGGTAGCGTAATTCAGGGTCATCCGTGGCTGCTGGCCGTCATCTTCTTCTTTGCTTCTGCTCTGCTGTATTCTCAGGCTGCAACAGCTAAAGCACTGATGCCGATGGCTCTGGCACTGAACGTTTCTCCACTGACCGCTGTAGCGTCTTTCGCTGCGGTTTCTGGTCTGTTCATTCTGCCTACCTACCCAACTCTGGTTGCGGCGGTTCAGATGGATGACACCGGTACTACCCGTATCGGTAAATTCGTCTTTAACCATCCGTTCTTCATCCCAGGTACTCTGGGTGTGGTTCTGGCTGTCTGCTTCGGCTTCTTGCTGGGTAGCTTCATGCTGTAAGTTTTACCTGCGGGGTGCTTAGGCATCCCGCAGTTCCTCCCCGCCTCGCTTTAACTAACATCCTTCCCTCGTCCGTTGTATAGTTACCGTTCTCTTGCTGGTTACTCTGTTCTTTCGAGGTGTTTATGCTTGATGTTAAGAGTCAGGATATTTCCATCCCCGATACCGTTGTGGTGCTCTGTACCGCCCCGGATGAAGCAACAGCCCAGGATCTGGCAGCCAAAGTACTGGCAGAAAAACTGGCCGCCTGCGTGACTCTCCTGCCCGGAGCAACGTCTCTCTATTATTGGGAGGGTAAACTGGAGCAGGAATATGAAGTCCAGATGATTTTAAAAACCACCGTCACGCACCAGCAAGCGCTTCTCGATTGCCTGAAGTCTCATCATCCGTATCAAACCCCTGAACTTCTGGTTTTACCCGTCACTC
The DNA here is from genome assembly GCF_014103415.1 of Citrobacter sp. RHBSTW-00671. Classification (NCBI taxonomy): domain Bacteria; kingdom Pseudomonadati; phylum Pseudomonadota; class Gammaproteobacteria; order Enterobacterales; family Enterobacteriaceae; genus Citrobacter; species Citrobacter sp. RHBSTW-00671. The sequence continues at coordinate 2,636 of NZ_JABXPR010000008.1, read as the reverse complement.
ACGGAGACTTTGATTACCGCTCATGGCTCAACGCATCCTTACGCTGATCCTGCTGCTATGCAGCACATCCACTTTTGCCGGATTATTTGATTCGCCTGGCCGCTCGCAGTTTGTCCCTGCCGACCGGGCATTTATTTTTGATTTTCAGCAAAACCAACATGACCTGAACCTCTCATGGCAGGTAAAAGACGGCTACTACCTGTACCGCAAACAGATAAGCATTACGCCGTCTCAGGCTGATATTGCCGAGGTAAAGCTACCGCCAGGCGTCTGGCATGAAGATGAGTTTTACGGCAAAAGTGAAATTTACCGTAAGCAGTTGAACGTTCCGGTAACCATCAATCAGGCCGCATCAGGTGCAACACTGACCGTCACTTACCAGGGCTGTGCCGATGCCGGGTTTTGCTATCCGCCGGAAACCAAAACCGTTCCTCTCAGTGCAGTCATGGCGCGTACAGATGCAACGCCAGCACCAACGCCTGTTACAGTCGCGCCGGAAGAACAATCACAGCCAGCCGCCCAGCTCCCCTTTTCCGCACTGTGGGCATTGCTGATCGGGATTGGCATTGCCTTTACCCCTTGCGTACTGCCGATGTATCCGCTGATTTCCGGTATCGTACTGGGTGGCAAGCAACGTTTATCAACCGGACGGGCACTGCTGCTGACCTTTATCTACGTGCAGGGAATGGCGCTCACCTACACTGCTCTGGGTCTGGTCGTTGCGGCTGCCGGGCTACAGTTCCAGGCCGCGCTACAGCATCCCTATGTACTGATTGGGCTTGCCATTGTCTTTACGCTGCTGGCTCTGTCGATGTTTGGCCTGTTTACGCTGCAACTACCTTCCTCGCTGCAAACACGTCTCACGCTAATGAGTAACCGCCAGCAGGGCGGTTCTCCGGGCAGCGTCTTTGCGATGGGGGCGATTGCTGGCCTCATCTGTTCCCCTTGCACCACGGCACCACTGAGCGCGATTTTGCTGTATATCGCTCAGAGCGGGAATATGTGGCTGGGAGGCGGTACGCTGTATCTGTACGCACTGGGGATGGGATTACCCCTGATGCTGATTACCGTATTTGGTAACCGCCTGCTGCCAAAAAGTGGCCCATGGATGGAACACGTCAAGACCGCTTTTGGTTTCGTCATCCTTGCGCTTCCCGTCTTTCTACTCGAGCGGGTTATCGGTGATGAGTGGGGCATTCGCCTGTGGTCATTGCTTGGCGTGGCATTCTTTGCCTGGGCGTTCATCACCAGTCTGCAGGCAAAACAAGGCTGGATGCGTATCGTGCAGATTGTCCTGTTAGCCGCCGCACTGGTAAGTGTGCGTCCATTGCAAGACTGGGCGTTCGGCGCGCCACATGCTCAAACCCAGGCACACCTTAACTTCACGCCGGTGGCATCGGTATATGCGTTAAATCAAGCACTGGAGCAAGCTAAAGGCAGGCCAGTCATGCTGGACCTGTATGCCGACTGGTGTGTAGCCTGTAAGGAATTTGAAAAGTACACGTTCAGTAATCCGCAGGTTCAGCAAGCGCTAGGCAACACGGTGCTATTGCAGGCGGATGTGACAGCAAACAATGCCCAGGATGTCGCTCTCCTGAAGCATCTACAGGTTTTAGGTTTGCCGACTATCTTGTTCTTTGATGCCGAGGGTAAAGAGCATCCGCAAGCGCGGGTAACGGGCTTTATGGATGCAGCGACCTTTAGTGCGCATTTGCGCGATCGCCAACCGTGAGCGACACTTGCAAAAGGAAATACGGAGGAGAATACCGTGCAACGTGAAGATGTCCTGGGAGAAGCCCTGAAATTACTTGAGGTTCAAGGGATAGCCAATACCACACTGGAAATGGTGGCAGAGCATGTCAATTATCCACTTGATGAACTGCAACGCTTCTGGCCTGATAAAGAGGCCATTCTGTACGATGCCTTGCGTTACCTCAGCCAACGGGTGGATATCTGGCGGCGTCAGCTTTTGCTCGATGACACCCTGAGCGCTGAGCAGAAACTACTGGCACGCTATAACGCGCTGTCAGAATGCGTGAGTAATAATCGCTATCCCGGTTGCCTGTTCATCGCTGCCTGCACGTTTTACCCCGATCCAGGCCATCCTGTCCATCAGTTGGCCGATCAGCAGAAAAAGGCAGCACATGACTTCACACATGAGCTGCTGACGACGCTGGAAGTTGATGACCCGGCAATGGTCGCCAAACAGATGGAACTGGTGCTGGAGGGCTGCCTGAGTCGCATGCTGGTTAATCGCAGCCATGCTGATGTAGAAACAGCACATCGTCTGGCCGAAGATATCCTGCGTTTTGCTCAGTGTCGTATGGGCGGGGCGCTGACCTAAACGAGCATTCCTTTCCTGCCACGGCTAAAACCGCACCATCTTCACGGTGGTGCGAAATACCCTGTTATTCACTCTGTCTTGCCATGCACCCACGCAGCTGGAATCAGCAGAAACCACCGTACTTAGCACGCAACTTCATGTCACCATGGTTGCGCCTCCTTCCACCTGGATTACCAGGGAAATTTGTGCAAACTTCAGGCAAAAACGCACAGATTGCCGTAATATTAAGCGTTTGAGCAGCTTTTCCGGAAATTTGATTGACTGGCATGCGTGAATACGGTTTAATGCGCCC
>NZ_JABXPR010000007.1:0-37120 GCF_014103415.1 Citrobacter sp. RHBSTW-00671 | reverse complement strand
CACCACTTTCACTTCAATGTACGTCTCCCAAACATCACAAAACTCAAGTATAATCACTGCTATACGCCACTTTCCAACATTACGAACTCCACTGACCTCAACTCGATTCTCTCTAAATCAAGTTGCATCCGGGGGCTTTTCAGGGGGCTCTTTGTGTTCAATGAAAATTGAGGCCCCCATATGGCACTGACAGCCCGGCAGGTCGAGACCGCCAAGCCTAAAGAGAAGGACTATAAACTCTCTGACGAACGTGGCCTTTTTCTCCTGGTAACCACCACCGGAAAACGCTACTGGCGTATGAAATACCGTATCGCCGGTAAAGAGAAAAAGTTATCTATCGGTGTTTATCCTGAAATCTCTCTGGCTGACGCGCGTGTAAAACGCGATGAAGCCAGAAAAGTGATTGCTGATGGCGGCGATCCGAGTGAGAAAAAGCAGCTCGAAAAACTCGCCAAAAAAATATCCGTCGTAAATACCTTCAGGGCACTCGCCATGGAGTGGCATAAGCATAAGTGTATCTCATGGTCGGAAAGCTACGCAGAAAGCGTTCAGGAGGCGCTGGAGAAGGATATTTTCCCGTATGTGGGCAAACGCCCTGTCGCTGAGATCCTGCCTCTGGAGATGCTGGAAGTTTTACGGCTGATTGAAAAACGCGGTTCGCTGGAAAAATTACGTAAGGTCCGGCAGTACTGCAATCAGATCTTCCGTTACGCCATAGCAACAGGGCGTGCGACGATTAATCCAGCTGCGGAACTGACCGGTACTCTGACCGCACCAAAGACCGAGCACTTCCCTCACCTACAGGCATCCGAGTTACCCGCGTTCCTTGCCAGTCTGGCTAATTACCATGGCAGTTGCATTACGCGTATGGCAACCAGTCTGCTGCTACTGACGGGGGTTCGTACGATTGAACTTCGCGCTGCAGAATGGCAAGAGTTTGATCTGGAGAATGCATTGTGGACAATCCCCGAAAGCCGGATGAAAAAGCGCCGCAAACATCTGGTGCCTTTGTCAGACCAGGTTCTGTCGATCCTGCTGGAACTCCGCACTTATACCGGTCAGTATCAACTCGTGTTTCCAGGGCGCTGCAACATCAACAAACCGATGAGTGAAGCCAGTATCAACATGGTTATCAAACGTATCGGCTACGATGGTAAAGCTACCGGACACGGCTTTCGCCACACTATGAGCACCATTTTGCATGAGCAGGGGTTTAATACAGTCTGGATCGAGATGCAGCTCGCTCACGTGGATAAAAACAGCATTCGCGGCACATATAACCATGCACAGTATCTGGATGGAAGACGAGAAATGATGCAGTGGTACGCTGATTATATTGACAATCTTCTCAGTTCATCGACAAAAAGTTAGTGGTTGTTCACCCGCACCTGAAGGTGCGGGGAACGTAATTCTTTTATTTTTTGTTTGTTCTATAACCTTCTGGCATATTTACCGCGCTGTATGGACTTAAACGTGAAGCGATCCAGTACTGCTTTCCCTGTCGGAGCAAGTTCAGGTAAGCAAGACGTTCGGTCAGATCACGCCGTATTGTTTTTTCGCAAATGCTAAATTCGTCAGCAAGGCTCCTGACGGTCAGTGACTCGCCATTGTTGAGGCGGGTTGACCTGATCCCCGTTGATTAATACACCGCGATGTTTGTAATGTCTTCATCAGCAACGTAAGCGATGAGATGGTCTACCCCCTCCTTCACGGCGACTCTCAATACCGTCATGATGGTGGTAATTCAATCAGCGTTGAAAGGGTGAGAAACCATGTCAAGGCTGAACATTATTGGAATTGATCTTGCGAAAACAAATTTTTATCTTTTCAGCCTTTCACCGGAAGGGAAGCCTGGTGGAAGGATTAAGCTCTCTCGTGAAAAGTTGATTGGCTGGTTTACGACACAGTCCAGGATGATTGTCGCCATGGAGGCATGTGGTGCTTCTCATCACTGGGCCAGAGAAATTCAAAAGACGGGGCATGATGTTGTGATGCTACCCGCTCAGCACGTCAGGGCTTATCAGCGTCGCCAGAAAAACGACTATAACGATGCTCAGGCCATTGCCGAAGCCTGCTGGCACGGAACAATTCGCCCAGTTCCGGTAAAAACGCTATCTCAGCAGGATGAACAAACCTTTTTAAAAATGCGACGACTTGTTTCTGAAGAAAGAACGCAGTTAATCAACCATATCAGAGGGTTAATGGCAGAGTATGGTATTGTTTTGCGTAAAGGCGCAACTGAGCTTCGACGTAAATTACCCGAGTTGCTTGAAGATGCAGAGAATGGATTTACGCCCCAGATGCGTGAACTGTTACAACGGCAATATCAGCGGCTGGCGGCTCTGGATGATGAACTCATATGGTATGACAACCGACAGCGAAAAAATGCCGCCGGGGATTCAGTATGCCAGCGCCTACTTTCTATTCCGGGTTTTGGTCCACTGGTTAGTCTGGCAGTGAAAAGCTGGATGGGTGATGGAAAACAGTTTAAAAGAGGTCGGGATGCTTCAGCGGCTCTTGGGTTGGTTCCACGACAATTCAGCACAGGGGGGCAACAGGTTCTTCTGGGGATCACCAAATGTGGAAACAGCTACGTCAGATCAATGCTGATACATGGTGCCCGAGCTGTTTTGTTCAGATCCGCAGGCAAAACGGATCAACTTAGCTCATGGGTTAACCTGGTCCGGGAGAAACGAGGATTTAACAGGGCAGTCGTCGCCCTGGCAAATAAGTTAATTCGTATTGCCTGGGTTATTATCACTCGTAATGAAGTTTACCGGGTTTCGGTAGCATGAAATAAGAAGTTGAAACAGGGTAATTTATACCGTTAACTCCAGCATTGCGTAGAAAGCAGAAACGATGAAAAACAGGTCAAACCTGCATATCGAAAACCTGGGATCGGGGCTTGGCCAGAATTAATCAAGGCCGTGTAAGCGTTAAGGACGATATGCGCGAATGTTTCATCAAGGCCAGAAGCAGTAGCTTCATCAACAGGCCGAATATACGAAAGCAAACCTGTTACTTTCATTGTCACTGCGTTCTTGCAATACGGGGGAAGACCATATAGGTCCCCCTATTAAGAAGCGTTTTTACAACAAAAACCTTCACATGACCGAACGCCGTTTTCCATTCAGGTTACAAAGTGCCTCATCAGCACGATAAACCTCGGCACGGAAGGCTATTCACTTCACATTTAGCATTCTCAAGTACTTACTTTTTCTATTCACGCAGGAAACACAGTGGTATTGTTTTAAGCTAATATCGATGATGTGATACGTACCACCAAACATTGGATGGTAACTTGTTGCTTTCATGAGCCATTTTTCCGTACAGCTGAAAGCGCAATCGACGCAGGGACTTAAAATGACCGGAGTATCTAGCGATCAATACGCTGCTGGTGAACAGGGCTTAGGGTATATCTATCAGCCTCGTTTTGCGCTACTTAAGCTTCTTCAGTGGCCAGAAGATACATCTGTTTTGATCGAAAAAGATGATGACCTAGACTTCGTTAGTTTTGATGGTGTCAAAACACTGGCATCGCTCAAACACAAAGGGGATGGGGATACTCTAACCGACCTGTCTACCGATTTTTGGAAGTCAGTCCGCATCTGGCTTGACCGCTATAATCGTGATGGTAAAACCGAAGCAAATCTTCGTTTCTTTTTGTTTACGACCGGATCTATCTCAAACTCCTCGTTCCTGCAACACTTCTTAGTCGAACCGCCAACAAAAGACGATAATTCAGTATCAATAACTCAACTCACCAACACAGCTCTGGCTAGAAGCAAGTCAAAACTGATCACGGCAATAGCCGATGAGTTCAATAAACTGACTGATGAGCAAAAAGATGACTTCTTATCACGGATAATCATATTTGATGGCGGGCCTCGCATTGAAGACCTCCCAACAATTATCAAAAATCAACACATGCGTATCATTAGACGCGATAACCGAGACGCTATTTTTGAACGACTTGAAGGGTGGTGGAATAACACGATAGTCGATCTGCTAACAGGGAAACGTAAAGAGGCGATTTTTGGTTATGAGATTTCCGACAAACTTGCAGCATTTTCTGAAGAGTACAAATCGGACAATCTGCCGATTACGTTCAGAGGAAAAATTCCCGTTGGAGAAATCGATGCGATGAATGATCCCAGGCTCTTTGTTGTGCAACTCCGTGAAATAGGGGTTTCCTCTAATCGTATCCGAAACGCTATTCTCGACTACTACCGAGCATTTGAGCAGCGTTCTTCATGGGCGCGTGAAAACCTTTTGGTAACAGGAGAGATGGAAGATTATGAAGACCGCCTTGTTGATGAATGGAGTCGCTATAAAGACGTAGTTTTTGAAGAATTAGATGAAAATTCAGCTGACGAAGTACTTATTACTGCGGGAAAAGCATTGTATCAATGGGCCGATCTTGAAAGTGGTAATATTCACTCATTGCGAATCCGAGAACGAGTGACTGAGCCTTATGTAGTTCGAGGAGGATTTCACATCCTTGCGAACAGTAGACCACTACCCAAAATTTTCTGGCATCCCCACTTCCTAAATAGAATTGGGCAATTGTTGGGAGCCCAAGCATGAAGCAATGGGATCAGCGTCCATTCGAGATAAGGAATCTTTTCAATCCTGCATTTTGTGGTGTTGTACTATTCAGAGCAATGCAGAGCTACGAAGAGGAAAACTCACAGGGCATGCCATTTTCTCTCGCTCTTTTAGTTTTACCATTATGTCTGCAAAAAGATTCTCGCCAAGTGTTTGCTGAAAATCCTCGCCGCTACCTTTTGAAAACTATAGAAAACAATCCCAAATTACTCATTAATTTTGCTAACCGCGTCAATAATATGCTGCCATTTACGCTTGAAGCTTTTGGAGTGCTCATGGAACGAGGATGTTTTGTCGTAACGCAAGACGGCCGATTGAAAACAATACCTAATAAAGTTCGCAAATCGGTCATAGGGACTGAAGAATCAATCTCATGCCAGCGTGTCGCGCGCTATATAGGAAAAGAATTTGCCCGTATTGCAGATCGCGTTACGGTGTACACGACCTTTGGAATACGCCCATGAAAATTAAGTCGATTCATGTCTACAGCCATGATGGCCAACGTCGGGACCTGCAATTTAAGGTTAATGGTTTAAATGTCATTACTGGCCGTTCCTCAACCGGTAAATCAGCTCTTTCTGAGATCATTGAATACTGTATGGGTCGATCTACTTTTAACGTACCAGAAGGTATTATTCGCGATAAAGTGTCATGGTTCGCAGTCATTTATCAATTTTCACAGGAACAAGTACTAATCGCGAAACCAACACCAAATGCAGGAGCCACAAGCTGTGGCACCGTTATGCTGCGACGAGGAAATGAACTGACCGCACCAAATTTCAAAGACCTCTCGGTTAACACCGATGATGATTCTGTAGTCGCACTGTTGTCACGATTACTTGGCATCCGCGAGAACCGTACAGACGTGGCAATTGGGCACAGCAGAGAAAGCTTTGAAGCAAACATCAAGCATACTTTTTATTACCTTTTCCAAAAGCAGGGCCTTGTAGCAAATAAAGATCAACTTTTTTATCGACAAAATGAGGCATTTCAGCCACAAGCTATTCGCGACACATTACCGATTCTTTTAGGTATTTCATCAAATGATCGCTATGAACTTGAGGCCAAACTCCGAACAGCACAACGAGATCTGAAAATCAACGCCAAACGTCTTGAACAAGCTCGCGATACAATCGATACATCACTGCTAAAAGGTTCTGGGCTTTTATCTGAAGCCAGAGCCGTGGGTATCATCACACAAGACAAAGAGAGAATCGGAACTGACGAAGTAATTGATGTTTTGCGTTCTGCAATGCAATGGATTCCGTCCCCCCTACCTGAAGACGATGGACATAGAATATCCATTCTTGAAAATGAAATTGCTGGTTTACGACAAGACAGACGTCAGACCCAGTCCCGAATTGATTCTGCTCGGATGTATGCCAAGCAATCAGGTAATTTTGAAAACGAAGTTTTAGAGCAGCAAGACCGATTATCTTCTATCAAGGCTCTACCGAAAAATCCGGAAACTGGTGAATGGCAATGGCCATTCTGTGAAGCAAATTTAGCACTGGAATCTCCAATTGCTAAAGCACTCCTGAGCGAACTAACAACTCTCGACGCTGAAATGAGCATTGTGGCTGGCCAACGCCCTAAAATGGATGTTTATCTTACTGAACTAGAAGATGAGGTTCAGACCATTGTAAGTTCGATAAGAGCCAAAGAAGTGGAGCTTGCTGCGGCAATCGCGGCAAACGAAGTTATTGAGCAATTAGGCACACGCAATAATGCTGCGGCAAGAGTAATTGGTCGTATAAGTTTGTTCCTTGAAGACCTTGTACCTAACTCAGAACTGGCCACATATGAAGCAGAAAATCGTCGTCTAAAGCTCAAAGTCGAAGACCTACAAAGGAAATTTGGAGCTGATAGCAGCCATGAAAGACTCATATCTATTCTGAATAACATTTCGTCACAGATTACACGCTACATCCAGGCTTTTGATGCAGAATTTCAGGGGCTCCCTGCACGGTTTGATCTAAGCCAAATGACTATTATCTTTGATCGTACAGATCGTCCGGTACCAATGAGTCGAACTGGCGGTGGCGAAAATCATCTCGCTTATCACCTGTCTGCCTTGTTAGCCCTTCATCTCTTTGCTTCAAAGAACAATTGCCCCATTCCTCAGTTTCTTTTAATTGATCAGCCTACCCAAGTTTATTTCCCTTCTGAAAAAATTTACCAGGAAGCTGATGGTACTGTTCAGAAAACGGAAGCTGATGCTGACTTAGCAGCAGTACGTAGACTGTTTGCGTTACTGCTGAAGTTTACACAAGAAGAAGTCCCAGGCTTCCAGCTTATCGTGACAGAGCACGCAAATCTTCGCGACCAGTGGTTCCAGGATGCTTTAACCGAGCTTCCCTGGACCAAGCCCCCTGCCCTGGTACCAGAAGACTGGCCTTTACCGTCAGAATTACCAAATTAAGCACGAGTTTTGAAAATCCCCGCATCTTTGGTTCGATTGCGAGTCTTGCACCAAATTCATATCAACGGACCTCCATGGTGGTCCGTTTTTGCATTCTAAGCCCGCCGAAATCAACACTTCTACAATACCTTAACTCCGCCTGACCGTAAGCGCACCGTGAAGGACGTGGGGTAAAAATTAGTTTACAGAGAGGGTGACGTTCCAGGGCAGCAGTTCTTTCACGCGGTTGGCGGGCCAGGTGTTGATGACGCTGATCACATGGCGCAGCCAGGCTTCCGGCTCGATGCCGTTAAGTTTGCAGCTACCGATCAGGCTGTACATCACTGCCGCACTGTCACCACCACCATCAGAGCCGAAGAACATGTAGTTACGGCGCCCCAGCGCAACCACCCGGAGGGCGTTTTCATACTGAACCGCCCCGGTTTTCCTGGAGAGAGTTAAGTTCGGAAGTTCAGGCTGCCAGAACCTTGTTCCCGATGGAAGCGTAATACGCTTTTTCTGCCTCTATCGGAGGGATGTGACCAAGTCGTTCCAGCAACCGACGATTGTTGTACCAGTCCACCCATGCCAGCGTAGCCAGTTCCACTTCTGAGCGCTTCTTCCAGGCCTGACGGTGGATGACCTCCGCTTTGTACAGACCGTTGATACTCTCCGCCATCGCGTTATCATACAAGTCACCGGTACTCCCCGTGGAAGCCAGCAGCTCTGCATCCTGCAACCGCTGCGTGTAGGCCAGCGAGACATACTGAGAGCCTTTGTCGCTGTGATGGATGGTGCCCGAAGGTCACCGTGACCACAGTGCCTGTTCCAGCGCATCCAGGACGAACGACGTTTCCATCGATGATGAGACCCGCCAGCCCACGATGACGCCAGCGAACACGTCGATAATGAACGCCACATAGGCGAAGCCCTGCCAGGTGATGACGTAGGTAAAATCTGCACACCAAAGCTGGTTGGGACATTCCGCTACGAACTGGCGGTTTACCCTGTCCTGTGCTGCGGTATCTCTGCGACTGGTTGTGGTGCGGACTTTTTTGCCCTGGAGCACGCCTGCGAGCCCCATCAGTTTCATCAACCGTTCCACTGTACATCTGGCCACGCCGATGCCCTCCCGCTGTAACTGACGCCAGACCTTGCGGGCTCCATAGACGCCATAGTTATCGTCGTACACCCGCTGTATCTGCACCTTCAGAAGCGCATCACGCTGCGAGCGCTGGCTGTGTTTTTCCGGCGATTGCTGACGTTGCTGATGCCAGTAATATGTCGACGGGGCAATATCCAGCTCGCGGCATACCGGCCCGACCCCGTGGGCACCACTCAGACGTTCGAGCAGTGGCATTATTTTTTCCAGTGGCGGTCGAGCTCCGCCTGAGCAAAATAGGCTGATGCCTGACGCAGAATATCATTGCTGCGACGCAACTCCCGGTTTTCCCTCTCCAGCTCTTTTAAACGTTGACGTTCGTTACTGGTCAGCTCGCCATCACCAGTCCTGACGGGGCTGATACCACCGCGTAAGTCATTTCTGTGCTGGCGTAGCCAGCCTTTCAGGGTATCGTAATGACAACCAATTTTTGACGATATGGCACGGATAGCATCCGGTTCAGAGTCATATTCATCAAGATGCTCAATGAGCATTCTGACAGCGCGCTCACGTAATTCCGGCGGGTAACGATTAGCTGATTTTGATTTCATCAGGGATCTCCTTTTACTGAGAGTTTAGTCTCCAGGATTCCCGGGGCGGTTCAATCGAAGAAGCAATACGGGGCCTCCCTGCAACTGAGCGGCTGGCAGCCAGGCAGTCCCGAAGTAAGCCGCTGCTGATATCCCTGCATGACTGGTTAGTGGAGAAAAGCGCCACTCTGTCGAAAAAATCCCGTCTGGGCGAAGCGTTCGCTTATGCCCTGAACCAGTGGGATGCGCTGTGCTACTACTGTGATGATGGCCTGGCAGAGCCTGATAACAACACAGCCGAACGAGCCCTTCGTGCCGTCTGTCTTGGGAAAAAGAATTTTATCTTCTTCGGCAGCGACCACGGCGGTGAGCGCGGAGCCCTGCTGAATGGTCTTATCGGAACATGCAGGCTCAATGGTATCGATCCGGAGGCCTACCTTCGCCATATCCTGAGCGTACTGCCGGAATGGCCCAGCAACAAAGTGGCGGAACTGCTGCCATGGAACGTGGTTCTTACCGATAAATAACCGTCAATACGGCGCTCGTTTAACGCTTACACATTCCGGCGGTGATCGCGTTGCGTATTCTGGCGGAACGTGAACGCTATTTCTGGTTTTGCGTGAACGCGTATTCCGGCGGAAAATACCCCGATTTTGCACCATGACCAGAATCACTGTTCATTTTGCCAGAATCGGTGTTCACCCGACCGGAATTGCCGTTCACGTTGCCAGAATCATTCTTAACGCATTGATTTTTGATGCTATATCTATCCCTTTTATTCCAGGGTGTGATATATGCCAAACAAGAGAATCGCAATGCATAAAATCCATGAAATTTTAAGGCTGCGTTTTGAAGTCGGCCTGTCCTTCCGCCAGATAAGCCAGTGCGCAGATGTCAGCACGGGTGCCATCCAGAAAATGCTCAAACGACTTGAAGCCGCTGGGATCTCCTGGCCACTTCCGGAAGGAATGTCAGAGCCCCGACTTGCCAGTCTGCTTTATCCTGAGTCTGACAGTCGTCCTGGCGCGCTGGAGGATCCCGACTGGGCTGAAATCCATATGGAGCTGCGTAAAAAGGCGTCACCCGCCACCTGCTGTGGGAGGGATACTGCCAGAGGATGCCGGTTCGGGCGTACAGCTACTCGCAGTTCTGCTGCCGCTATCAGACCTGGTGCCAGTCACAGAAACGCTCCATGCGCCAGCAGCATCTTGCCGGTGAAAAATGCTTTATCGACTATTGTGGACCCACAGTGTCGGTTATCTCACCTGAGACGGGTGAATGCCGGCAGGCCCAGATCTTCGTGGCGGTGCTGGGCGCATCAAACTACACCTTCGCGGAGGCTACCTATACGCAGTCGCTGTCAGACTGGCTTCTCAGCCACGTCAGGATGCTGGAGTTCTTCGGTGGAGTCCCCGAAATCCTGGTTCCGGATAACCTGAAAAGCGGGGTTAGCAAAGCCAGTCGTTACGATCCCGAACTGAATCCCTCCTATCAGCAGCTGGCTGAGCATTATCAGGTTGCGGTGATACCTGCCCGCCCCAGAAAACCCAGAGACAAGCCGAAGGCGGAAGTTGGCGTTCAGATCGTCGAACGCTGGATCCTGGCCCGGCTCCGTCACCAGGTCTTCTTCTCGCTTGCTGAGCTGAACCACTGTATCCGTACGCTGGTAACCGGGCTCAACGAACGTCCCTTCAAAAAACTGCCGGGCAATCGCCGTGAGGCCTTCGAAAGGCTGGACAAAACTGTGCTCAGGCCATTACCGGTGCAGTAGTGGCGCTACCGGCACATCAAAAAAGCGAAGGTGAATATCGATTATCACGTGGAATATGAACAGCATCACTACTCAGTCCCCCATCAGCACGTCGGTAAAACGGTGGAGCTTCATGCCTTCGACAACCTGCTTGAAGTCTGGTCTGACGGGCAGATGATCGCCAGTCACCCGCGGCGTCTTCATCCGGGCAACAGTACGGCAGCAGAACATATGCCGGAGCGCCATCGTCATCATCAGCAGTGGACGCCAGAGCGGCTGAAAAGCTGGGCGGCCGGTGTGGGCTCCGACACCTTCACGTGGGTCAGCGAGCGTCTGGCTGAAAAAGCGCATCCGGAACAGGCCTATCGCCTGTGTCTGGGGCTGCTGAGCCTGACGCGTGAATATCCTTCTGAGCGCGTCAATAACAGCTGTCGGCTGGCCAATGCAGAGGGGTTAACCCGGCTGAAGCAGATAAAGTCGATCCTGAAGAATAACCGCGACCTGGTTCCGGCGGACAAAGATCTGCACCCGTCCCGGGAGCTTCCTCAGGAACATGAAAACATCCGTGGCCCACGCCACTTCCACTGAAACAAGGGATCCGATAATGCCACATACGCTGATGAAACAGCTGACAGAAATGAAACTGACGGGAATGGCGGCCGCGCTGTCCTCACAGATGGAGCAACCCGGCACTTACGAAGAGCTCTCCTTCAGGGAAAGACTGGCGTTGCTGGTCACGCGCGAATCACTCGAAAGGGATCAGCGTAAACAGAAACGTCTGCTACAAAAAGCCCGCCTGAGGCTTGAAGCCTCGGTCCAGGACATCGACTACCAGCCAGCGAGAAACCTGGAACGTTCTCGGATCGCTCAGCTAAGCCAGAACGAATGGGTGGTCAGGGGGCAGAACCTGCTGATAACCGGCCCCTGCGGTTGCGGCAAAACCTATGTGGGCTGCGCCCTTGGCAACAACGCCTGCCAGCAGGGTTACAGCGTACAGTACTGGAGACTGAACCGGTTGCTGGTTGAACTGACGCACAGCCGCGCAGACGGTAGTTACCGAAAGCAGCTGGCTCAGCTGTCAAAAACGCAGCTGCTTATCCTGGATGACTGGGGCCTTGAGCCGTTGCTGCCAGCGCAGCGTAACGATCTGCTGGAACTGATGGATGACAGATACGGAAAGAACGCCACGGTGATGATAAGCCAGCTGCCAACGGATGAGTGGTATGGCTGCGTTGGCGATAACACGCTGGCAGACGCGATCCTTGATCGTCTGATGCATAACTCCCACCGGCTGGAAATGAAGGGTGAGTCGATGAGAAAACGACTGGCACAGGTTGACTGAAAGTGAACGGTCGGTGTAATAAAAAGAAGTTAGGGCGCGTTAGGGAATAACGCGTTCACGTTCCTCCGGAATAACCGTTCAACTTCGCCAGAATACGCACGCGTACTTAATCAGTAGCCGTAACATCATAAACCCTCACTAATCCTGTAAGTTAACTTGCCCTGCACCGACCTATCTCCCCAGCGCAATCCCGGTTTCGCGGTGTCTGTTACGGCCGTATTTTCTCATTTCTCGTCAGCCACAGTGAGGCTCTTTCAAGAGCTGGGTTGTATGAAAACGACAAAAACACAGCCGACAATAATTTACAAAATAACTTGTTGACCCTGTATTTACTACAGGGTTTTTAATACACATCAACAGGTGAGACGGCGATGACGCCGGTATCACCAGATGACCAGATGACCAGATAACCCAAGGAATATGACCATGAAAAACATCAAACTGCTTGCTGCTGCCGGTATGCTCTCCGTAGTTTCTTTCTCCGGCTTCGCCCAGTCCGTCAGCGTTACTGCTGACACCCTGAACAACGCGGAAGCGAAAATTGCCGCTATCGCCCAGGAATCCGGTGCTTCGTCCTACCGCATCACCAGTGCAGACCAGAAAAACGTTGCCCGCGTGACTGCAGTACTTGATAAGTAATCCGGGACGGTATTACCCTGAACCTGAGCAGTAAACGCGTGAGATGGTCGCAGAGGGAACTGCCGGACTGACTGCCACTATAGTGGGGGTCACCTCCGGTTCCGCCGGCGACCTCACATGCGGACACACCCTCCAGGACAACCCTATCCCTGTTGTCCGTTTTCCTTGATGACTGTTTTAGTCAGGTTACCCCCAGGTAGCTTTTTTTTTGTCCTTATCCCACCAGAAAAAACAGCGTAAGGGTGTTGACCCTGTATGAACCACAGGGTTTTTAATACACATTAACAGGTGAAACGGCGATATCTGATGAAGAGGAATATACAGATGAAAAAATTTAGCGTGACTGCAGTACTGATTCTGACTGGCATGCTCTCATCCGGAGCTATGGCAACCTCGTTCCTGCCGGAAACTTGCTCGGATATGGACATCTCTGTCCGGACAGACTATGTCAACCATGAAGACGTGAGCCACGTCTTTGACTGTCAGCCAGTGATCTGATGTAAAAAAACGGTCGGATTAATTTTCCTTTTAAGTGCGTTAGTGCCTTTGAATTTTTTTCGGGTCCAGAACTTCACCGCGGTCAGACCCAGCGGGAGCCCTGATGTCGTCACTGCCAGGCTCGAATGCATCAGGATCCCACAATTGACACCTGCATCATTCCCCATCTTGATTAGGTGTGATTGCCTGCAAATCCTACTGCATCAGGGTTATCCCGGTGGTAGCCAAATGTTGTGGTGTCCTGAAGCAGTAGAATCTTCTCACCTTGCAGCGCATATATCCTTTGACTGGTAGCCTCGGAATGTCCCTGCAGCAGGTGCTGCTCATCAATCCTGTCACTGGAAAGGAACCGGTAAGCGGCTTTTGTTGCTGCATTATCCTGGCAGGCAAAAGGGAGGCTGTTGCCCATCCCCCGCCAGAGTTTTTGCATGAGACTTTTAAAACGACTGGCACGGCGGCGATCGCTAAAGACAGAAGAATTAATTTCCTCATCGAGCCATGAAAGCGAAGTCTGTTCCTGATTAATCATTCAACCATCCCTGAAAGTAATTTAGCTGATTATCATAATGATTACCTTAATATAATTGTGGGTAGTTGCAAGTCTCGCTGGACGCTTACAATTAACCCAATTCGCTTGATACATCAGATTGATTCCCTCCCTGAAAACAGTGCCGGTCTAAACGGAAGTCTCCTGTCTTACAACCAGCAGAAACACGGTGCATAGGGCCAATCCATGGTATAAGCAGTCAGTCTGAAAAAAAAAGTCTTGACCCTGTAGCCACTTCATGGTTTTTGATATGAACTGGATTCGTACTTAGTGCAGCGGTAAACAAATACCTCATTATTTTCTGCCATTTTCCCTTCGTGTTACCGCGTATATTGATATCAGGCAAGCTAAAGGAATTACCTGAATGAGAATAGTTACACTCGTAATATCTGCTGTAGCTTTGATGCCGGGAGTTACAGTCCCTAATGCGATAGCCGGTTTTATTGAAGACAGTAAGGCCAATCTCACACTCCGCAATTTCTATATTAATACAGATAATCGCAGTGGGGACGGGTTCAGTAAACAGGAAGAATGGGGACAGGGGTTCATCCTCAATTACGATTCAGGTTATACTGAAGGGCCAGTGGGATTCGGACTGAGCACTCTGGGGCTACTGGGCATCAGACTTGACGGAGGAGGTAAAGCAGGCTCACCGGCGTCAGGTCGGCAACCCGGTACAGTATTTCCGCTAGACAATGATGGCAGAGCGGTTCATCAGTTCGGTAGCCTGGGGGTTACCGGCAGGGCAAAAATATCTGATACGGAACTCCGTTATGGAACGCTTCAGCCCAAAAATCCCGTCGTTATATACAACGATGCCCGCCTTTTGCCCATGACATATCAGGGAGGACAAATATCATCAACAGATATCGACGATCTGAGTCTGACCGGCGGCGTTCTCACACATACAAAAGGACGTAACTCCACAGATATGCGCGGAATGTCCATTGCCGGAGCCAATGGAAGTGGTCCCACTTCACGGAGCAGTAATCGTTTTTATTTCGCCGGTGGTGACTATACTCTTATGAAAGACATGACTCTCTCATACTATTACGGTGAGCTGGATAATTTTTACAGACAAAACTATATCGGACTGGCACATAACCTGAAAATCGTTTCCGGGAACCTGAAATCAGATATTCGTATATTCATCAGCGATGCAGACGGAAAGAACGGAAGTGCTGCAGGACGGAGTGCCGGATATGTAAGTACTGGTTATTACGGAAATAATCGCACAAAGGGAGAAGTGGACAACAATGTTTATAGCGGTCAGTTGACATGGTCTTCTGGAGGTCACAGTGTGAGCAGTGGTTATCAGTGGCTGACGGGGAAAAGTGACTTTCCATATCTGAATCGTGGTGATGGAGAAGGAACAAGCACCTGGTTAATTACTGATGCACAATTGCTAAAATTCAGCAGGGCGGGGGAGCGAACCTGGCTGGCACGGTACGCCTATAATTTTGCTGATGCAGGGCTCAAAGGGCTGAATCTAAGTATCCTCTATCTGAACGCCGATAATATTGATACCGGGAATGGGCGAAAGGGGGAATGGGAACGGGATATTGCCCTGAGTTATACTATCCCCGAGGGAATACTTAACGGACTTGGCATCTCCGTAAAAAATGCCACAATGCGCAGCGCTCTGCCTGACACAAGTAGAAAAGGCTCTGCTGGACAGCGTGACCAGGATGAAACCCGGGTTACAGTCAGTTATACCCTTCCTCTTCTCTGATATAGTGTTTCCGGTCTGTTGTGCTGTTGAGCAGGACAGACCGGAATGACGTTCGCAGGCAGCAGAAAATTTATATCTGGCTGTCAGTCCGGTAGTTATTTCTGTCCCGGTTCTCCACTCAGGTCCGACTTAAAACATATCGTTTTTACTGCCATTTAAATAAAGAGTAGCCTTGCATGTCATTATTATCAGTTTTAAAGTATCCGGATCCCAAATTGAAGATCATTGCAATGCCCGTCGAACATATTTCACCGATAACCCGGCAATTTATTAAGGATATGATTACCACTATGTACGGTACATCCAGTGTAGGTTTAACAGCAACCCAGGTTGGTGTTCACCAAAGGATTGCTGTAATTGATGTCCCTGAATCGCTGGTGCAACCAATAGTATTAATTAATCCGGTAATTGCTGAGAGTAAGGAAGAAAAAAATATCACTGAGGAAAAATGTCTTTCTATACCAGGAACCAGTCGTTTTGTATACCGTGCAGAGAAAATAAATGTCACCGCTCTTGATGCTTTTGGGAATACAATAAATTTTAGTGCAAGTGGTACTCTCTCGATCTGTATACAGCATATGATAGACCATATGAACGGGATTCTATTAACTAAGAGCCTATCTCAATAGGACTTTATTCCAGACGATAAGACCACAGGCAAAATGCAACATAGCCTCGTAATTTTCGGCCTTCTTTTTCCATCGGGTCAGAACCCGGCGAAAGCGATTCATCCAGCTATGAGTCCTCTCAACGCCCCAGAGAGGGGCTTTGAAGTCCCTGTTTTTACTGGCGTCAGACTCCTCTTTACGGGACTGAATATGTGGCTCGTAACGGCGACTCTGCAGATACGTTTTCAGCCATCCAGCTTCGTAACCTTTGTCCAGACAGAGCCTGAGTTTCCCCCCGGATGCCCCGCCTGAAGGGCATCGAGCGTATCCGCAACCAATTTGATGTCGTGCGTGTTCGCTGCTGCGACGACCAGCGACAGAGGAAGCCCCCTGGCGTCCGTCAGCAGGCTGCGCTTTACACCTTGTTTCCCTTTGTCCTTAGGATTGCGACCTGTTTTTTGTTCCTGACAGCGGCGATTTGGTCATACAACCGTCCATCGACAACCAGGACCAGTCAATGCTGTCCAGATGCTCGCAGGCAAGCAAACCGTTCTGCCAGAAGCGCTCAAAAATGCCTGAATCGTGCCACTCCTTAAAGCGCCGGTGTGCAGAACTCGATGAACATATCCCGGTGGCGTTCAGACAACCAGTCCTGAGGAAGAAGAATATGGCATCCATGGCAGCGCGGTTATCAACGCGTTTCCGGTATGTATCGAGTGGATGGCTGGTTTTGTGCTCAGGGATACCCGGTCATTTTTTTAGGCTCGATGCAGAAAAACAATGAAGTTTCAATTTTATCATTGCAAGCCTTTCATTCACTAAAACTCCTCGGCCAATCCGAAACTGGTGACTGTAGTAATTTCTTACAGGCTAAGACTTGCAGTAACTTGAAGGTAAGGGGGAGGATGATAAAAATTCATGAAGATCGCACTGAAATAATTCATTAAATCGGTTATTGAGTTGGATTGGCGCAAAATAATTAAAAATGTCTTTAAAACATAGCGTTATCCATTGAATAACATCAGACCACTAAAATGGCCTGATGTAAAGGATGCTAATACCTATCTCAGGCATCAATAGTGATATCACCGGCAGGAATGCACTGGCATGTCAAACATGCACCCTCATCAGAGGGTTCCACACCATTCAGATGCTGCACGTTCCCGGCAATCACCTTAGTTGAACAGCTTTCACATTGTCCAACACGACAACCACTAGGCATTTTAATCCCAAGTTTTTCTCCAAAATTCAGCAGAGTACCTTTATCCGTGGTCCAGATCTCTTCTCTTCCTGATTTTGCAAAAATTACTTTATGACGTAATGAGGGATCATTATTTATTTTTGTCGGAGAACGAAATATCTCGTAGAAAATAGCAAATGCAGGTACACCTCTCTCCTGAAGCCCTCGGGATATCGCATCCATCATAGGCTGCGGACCACACATGTAATAACGAGCATTATTCTCAATAAGATATGCCTCGACATCTCCCGCACCAACATAACCAGCTCTATCATAATCCAATCCTGGAATATCACAGTCGAGGGGCTGGTTGTAGATATTAATTACTTTAAGCCTGTCAATAGACGCATTTAGCTCCGCAATTCTTTTCTTAAACGCATGTAGCCTACTATTTTGATTAGCATAGAAAAGCCAGATTTCCGGACCTTCCGCTTGGGGGTTAATAGACTCCAGATAGGAAATGAATGGAGTAATTCCAATACCGCCAGCAAATATTACGACAGGCTGGACGGCATTGAGCGGGACAATGAAATTCCCCCCAGGAGGCGTAAGTTCAACATCCTTGCCTATCTGCAAATGCGTGTTTATGTAGGATGACATTATTCCTTCTACATATTCACCTTTCTCATCAGTCGCTTTCTGATGACGGACAGAAATGGAATAGGTTTTACGGTCATGAACAAACGCAGGGCCTGTCAGCGAATACGCCCGGGTAACGATCTCTTCAGAATCGCTCATCGGACAACAGCTAACAGTGATATGCTGGCCCGGTTCATAATCAGGTAAGTAGCCTTCACTATTCGATTGGAAGGTAACTGTCGTAACATTATCTGCTTCTTTTTTCAGTTCAATGACTTTGAATGTTTTACGACCTTCCCAGGGGCGTCTTATCAGCTCAAAATCATTCAAGCGGCGAATGCGGCAGCGGAATGAACGCAAAGGTAAAGCACCGCTGACTGGATCATAGCTATCACCGCTGATTAAGCTATTGTAATTGCTACTGTACTCACCTTTAACCGGGTATGAAGGTTTGCCAAAATCAGGACAAGCCTGCCACCACCCAAACTCAGCAATTACAGTTTCATGAGAGAGTTTGGCTTCCACTTTTGCTCTAAATCGAGCAAGACCTGCTCTCGTTTCAATTTCTACCCAATCCCCCGTCTTGATACCTTCTTCGTCAGCCAGAGCTGCCGAAATGTCTACCGTTGGATAAGGTGCTTTTTTTCGTAGGCTAGTCAGGCTTCGATGTTGGCTATGACAGAAGAATCCGCTTTTAACGGATGTCAGCATTAGTGGATAATCAGGATCGTTGCGCTGGTATTCTTGCGGCTGTACATACTCAGGTAAAGGATTGTAACCATAGCGATGAAGGATCTCAGAGTAAAACTCTGCACGTTTTGTTTCTGTATTGAAACCTGCCAGATATCCACTATTTGGGTCTCTGAAAGCATATTTTCTGACTTTATGCTCAAGCGGGATATCGTAACCTTCTGGCTTATTTCTGAGCATCTCAACAGTCAAACCTAATGGTTCTAGTTGATAATTCCAGGCTGCCTCAATATTGCCGTCGAAGAACGCTTCATTCATTCCTAACCGGCATGCAAGATCGAAAACAATCTCAAGGTCGGAACGGCTTTCACCGCGCGGAGAGACCATTTTTTTTCTCAACTGAATGTGGTCCTGAGCAGCAGCACTACTTTCAAACCCGGTTCTTAGGCCTTCGCGCTCCCAGGCAGTGTTTACTGGCAGAAGGATATCAGCATACTTTGATGTAGGCGTTTCAAACAAATCTACATGGGCATAAAACTCAAGTGCCTCAAGCGCCTGTTGTCCGAGAGAAGTATCACTTTGTGAAAGTAATATGTTGGCACCAAAGCCAATTAACCCGCGAATTTTATAGGGTGTACCTTCTAATACTGAATGCCAGATATCCTGAGAATGAACCCAACCTTGTGAAGGCGGCCCGATAGGCCTTTCTTCAAGACCTAATGCTTTATCCCATTGTGATTTTGGCATCAGTGTCGGTGAATTAACCACATTCACCGGGTGGCTGGCATAGATTCGATTACATCCTTCCTGATCGAAACAACCGGTTAAAGCATACAGTGTCGCAATCGCACGTTCTGTTTGGGTGGCATTAGTGTGTTGTGCCACTCCAGACCAGCTGTGGTAGGCGATTTTCTTGGCCCCGGCAATCAAACTCGCAGCGGCTTCAATTGATGCAACAGATACCCCGGTGATACGGCTTACGTTTTCTGGGTCATAATTAGCCAACATATCTTTAAAAGATGAAAACGCCGTTTGGCAGGAAATTTTTGCACCATCAGCTATTGCAACTTCAACATTACCCTCAAGTGCAGCTGTAGGCGTCAGCGTTTCTTCAGTTCGAGTCTCGGAATCGATAAATGTGACTTGCTGGTTGTGTTCGTCCCAAACTGTATAGCGATTACTGATGGCAAGTGGGTTAATATCTTTTTCCCGAAGAAAATAACCATTATCATTTCGAACCAACAAAGGACCATTAGTCCAGTTTCGAACAAACTCATGATTAAACAGGTTTCTTTCTACCAGGAGATGGCTTAACCCCAAAGCTAATGCACCGTCAGTTCCAGGATTGACATCAAGCCAGGCATTTGCTTCTTTCGCTAAAGGTGTCGGGCGAGGATCCACGACGATCAGTTTTGCACCGTTATTTCGACCAGTACCAATCGCGCTAGCCTGGGCAAGCCAAGTATTCGCGGGGTTATGCCCCCAAAGAAGGATAAGATCGGCATGGGAATAGTCAGCAACAGGGATGCCGCAGCCAAAGGTCCATCGATGTGCAACGTCTTTATGCCAGTTACATATTTCAGTTCCATAGCTGGTGTTTGGGCTGCCATAGATACGAACAAATCGCTCTAACCATTCAATTGCATCGCTGAGGGGGGTACCGCTTGGGCTCGTAAAACCGAAAGCGACAGATTCAGCTCCGTTCTCTCGTTTAAATTTTTCCAGTTGTCCGGCTATCGTTGACATAGCCTCTTCCCAACTTATACGTTTCCAGCCCGGGTTCTCGGCACCTTTAGGATGGGTTCTCTTCATCGGGTACAGAATTCTATTTGCGCTGTCCACCAGCTCAGGTGCCGCTTTGCCCTTCATACACATGGCCTTACCATTAGGATGTTCAGGGTTGGCCCGTACCTTGATCAGGTGGTCATTTGCTACTTCATTCAACGTCCCGCAACGCGAACGGCAAAGTGTGCAATATCCGGGAATAATATCTGACATTGTAAACCTCACTACTAAAAACAGTTAATATATTTTAAAAACCACATTGCTTTCTTTTCACCCAAGAATTACTAACCCAATTAATGTTAATATCATCTTGTTTTGTGGGCGTAATTTCAGTTGAAATTACTGTCATATATGGGTAGCGGCTAAGTAATTTCAGGGCCAGAATCTGATTCCTGCAAACCGTTAACATCTGCAAGATACAGTGCACGCAAAATAGGGCATTCAGGCTTATCATCCCCTGCACAGCAATCAGAAAGCGTTGTAAGTATTGATGCCATACGCTGAAATTCTTGAATTTTTACAGTCAACTCGCGGATGTGTGACTCGACTAATTTTTTCACATCAGCGCTTTGGCGCGAATGGTTACCCCAAAGACAGAGAAGTTCTCCTGTTTGCGCCAGAGAGAAACCTAACTCCCGACATCGACGTATAAAATGCAATTTGTACACATCAATATCGCTGTACATCCGATACCCGGCTGCAGTTCTTGCAACTTCCGGTATTAATCCCGCCTCTTCGTAATAGCGGATCATTTTGGCGGAAACTCCGGATAACCGGGCAGCATCACCAATGTTCATCCTTACCTCCCAAAATGTATTCTGTTAATATCAGATCCAGTTTCAAATGACGTCGTTTCTGACACTCTTACCTTGCATACGTAGTGATACGGTTACCGTTTGGCTCATCAAGACTTAGTCGATATCCAGCCTAGACCTTCCCGTGGTGGTAAGGTCAAGAAAAAAATCATCAAGATAAGCTGTGTAAAAAACCAGATGTGACGAACATACTCATATCCCTTATGACCACATACTTAATGACTCAAAACACTCTTCTTTGGGTTTAGAAAGGATGGTTTCTCTAGTGGCATCATTTTTATATTCACCAACACTCACTAATTCCCATGATTCGACATCATTCAACAGTGCAAGCATCAACTTATTATTTAATGCATGCCCTGACTTATAAGCATGGTAGGCGCCAATAATATTATGGCCTGATACAAAGAGGTCTCCAATCGCATCCAGTGTTTTATGTCGCACAAGTTCGTTATTAAATCGCAGACCTTCCGGATTCAGAACGCTATATTCATCAAGCCCTATCGCATTGTTCAAACTTGCCCCTAACCCAAGACCTTTTTGTTGTAGAAGTTCTACATCACGAACAAATCCGAAAGTTCTGGCATCAGCAATCTCGCTAATATAGTTTTCTTTCGACACTTCAATATTTAATCTATTAGTCTCAGCAGAAATCAAGGGATGCTTAAAATCAATCATAAAATCGATCGAGAACTTTGAGTCTGGATGCAAAAGAGCCCATTTGTCGCCATCTTTTACGGAAACCGTTTTTTTTATCAGAAGATATTTTTTTAGCGCACACTGCTCTATCAAACCAGCGTGCATTATTGAGTCTATGAATCCTCTGGCACTCCCATCGAGAATGGGAAGTTCTGGAGCATCGAGCTCCACCAAGAGGTTATCAAGCCCCATGCTAGACACCGCAGAAAGGAAATGCTCGATTGTTGAAACTCGAACTCCCTGAGGGTTGATAATGCTTGTTGCCAGCATAGTGTCATGAATCTGATCGGCACGGAGCTGAATATCAACAACAGGAGTTACATCTGTTCTACGGAACCGTATGCCACTATCGGCACCAGCAGGCATGATTTTCATGTTAACGGTTTTACCGCTATGCAAGCCAATACCGTTTAATTCAACAATATTCTTGATAGTTTTTTGCTTGATCATGGAGACCTCTGTTTGCTCTAGCGACTAGGCAGAACGTCCGCAACAAGGTTCCATTGATGATTCCCCCTATTGCTCTGTTCATCGTCCTCGCTACTCTCGACTTGGTTCCATTAAAAACCATGAAGTTGATATAGGGTCAAGATTTTATACGATATACACATCAAGCATCTTGCATGAGTCGCACTGACTGACCCGGGTTAGTTACCATCATATTCTTTATGGTTGAGACCATACGGAAATCAGTGAATTAAAAATATTTATTCATCCAAAACACAAATGGTTTTAAGAAAGCCTAATGCCCTTCTTGTAAAATTATTCAAGATAGTCAAGTATGTTTTTTATATTGTCAATTAAGGCGACATGCAGGTCAGGGTCATCACATTCATCTGAATGGCAATAGGAAATATGTTGAAGTATAATTCTTTTTTTGAATTCACTAACTGTACACTCCAACTCATACACCGACCGTACGATATCAATACAAGGTTCATCATCGATTAAAAAATCCTGCATTTTATTATACTTATCAGTCAGTTCTTCTATCATAGAAATTAATACGGGGTCATTAACTAACATTGGCATATCTCTCCTCATAGTCTGAAAGTAAAGATGGACACAGCGCTGATAAATTCCAATTCCCTTGCTTGCGGTACCGACCGGGAGGAAGATGAAACTTGTTTTTAAAAGCTCTCGTGAAAGTTTGTTGCGAATTAAAACCATACTGAAGTGCAATGTCCAGGACTGTTCTGGAAGTCAATTTCAGATCAATCGCAGCACATGATAATCGACGAGCACGAACATATTCACCCAGCGCAACACCGGTCGTCTGTTTAAACAAACGTTGAAAATGCCATCGTGAATACCCAGACTTCTCAGCAATAAATTCTACTGGCAAGGTTGTATTCAATGAACTTTCAACCCACTGCAAAATATCTTTGACAACACTTTCAGAATATTTCCTGGTGTCCATTCTCTCCCCCCAAACCATATTCTATGAATATATTCAAACCAGAATACGGTCTCTGAGTCTGTCATCCATGAAGAACTCAGGGACCCAACTCTTTATTTTCGTAATAACCTCAGGCCATTTGCCACAACCAGAAGACTGGCACCAACATCAGCAAATACAGCCATCCACATAGTTCCCATTCCCATGAGCGTGAGTACAAGGAATACGGCTTTAATACCTAGAGCGAGGCTGATATTTTGCACGAGTAAGCTGTACGTTTGTCGGGATAATTTTACAAAGGCTGGGATTTTACGCAGGTCATCATCCATTAAGGCTACATCTGCAGTTTCAATCGCCGTATCAGTACCCATTGCGCCCATAGCAAAACCGATATCAGCTGCAGCCAGAGCCGGTGCATCATTGATACCATCACCAACCATCCCAGTGATTCCAATCCGTGAATGCTCTTCAACTGCACGATGTTTATCTTCTGGCAATTGATTCCCTCGAGCCTCATCGATTCCAACCTGAGATGCGATTGCTTTAGCTGTATGTGGGTTATCACCAGTCAGCATAATAGTTTTAACGCCAAGTTCATGAAGTTGTTCAATCGCTTCACGGCTGCTGTTTTTAACAGTATCAGCAACAGCGAACAACCCAAGCACTTGCTTACCATCATTGAGTAAAATAACTGTTTTACCCTGGCTTTCCAGCCTTTGTACTGTTGCTTTAATCTCTGATGGACAATTAAAGTGTTCTTCAGTCAAACGCAGGTTACCAAGGTAAAAATCCTTACCTGTAATCGCGCCATGCACACCTCGCCCAACAATCGCTTCAAAGCTGTCAACATCCTGCTTTTTCAAATCAGCAGAAGCATTCACAATTGCCAGTGAAACAGGGTGATCAGAGTAACTAGCGAGACTAGCTGCAGTAGTACGAACTTCACGCTCGCTCCACCCATTGAATACCATTACGTCGGTTTGTACTGGTTTCCCATAGGTAATAGTTCCTGTTTTATCCAGCGCAAGGGCTTTTAGCTTACGTCCCTGCTCAAGATAAACACCGCCTTTAATGAGAATCCCTTTGCGAGCAGCTGCAGTAAGTCCACTAACAATCGTTACTGGCGTAGAAATAACCAGGGCACATGGACACGCAATGACAAGCATAACTAAAGCTTTATAGATCCACTCCTGCCATGTTCCTGCCCCAAACAATGGTGGCAATACAGCAACCGCAACAGCAATACCCATAACGACGGGGGTATAAATCTGGGAAAAGCGGTCAACAAAACGTTGGGTAGCTGCTTTGGCGCCTTGCGCCTGCTCAACGGCATGAATGATGCGAGCAAGGGTTGTATTATTTGCAGCTGCAGTGACTTTATATTCAAAAGAGCCTGACTGATTTATTGTTCCAGCAAATACAGCATCGCCCGCAATTTTATCGACAGGCATACTTTCACCTGTAATTGGAGCTTGGTTAATGGTGGTTTGGCCTTTGACGATTTCTCCGTCGAGACCAATTCGTTCACCTGGTTTTACCCTGACAATACTGCCCGGTTGTACGCTACTGGCGTCAACTTCCTGCCATGTTCCATCAGCTTGTTGGACCATTGCAGTTTCAGGAGTCAGGTTCATCAGGGAACCTATTGCATTTCTGGCTCTATCAAGTGATTTGGCTTCTATCAGCTCGGCAATGGTGAATAACACCATAACCATCGCCGCTTCTGGCCACTGCCCAAGGACCAAAGCCCCAGTAACGGCAATACTCATTAGTGCATTGATATTCAAGTTGCCATTGCGAATCGAAATCCAACCTTTTTTGTAGGTTGTCAGACCACAAGAAAGCACTGCTATCAAAGCCAACCCAGCTTCTAGCCAGTCAGGCATATCAGCCCAGTGCATCACTTCGGCTGCAAGAGCAGCTACGCCAGCAAGAGCTAATGGCCACCAGGGCTTTTTTTTCTCCTGGGTATTTTTCTTGCCGCTAGTATTATCAGAGACTTCTGGCGCGAATCCCAACGAGCGAATTGCAGCCATGATAGCTTCAAGCGAATCCGGTGTATGGGTTACAGTCAAAACACGCTGCATCAGGTTGAAATCAAGCTCTTTAACAGCGCTCATTCCACCCAGTTTCTTTTTGATAAGATTTTCTTCAACAGGACAATCCATCTGCATAATGCGAATTTCTGTCCGTAATCCACCAGCCACAACCTGCGAGCCCCCTAGGCTACTCAATTGTTCTGGAGCAGCGGAGCAACAATCCCCCTCATGGCCGTGATCGTGGCCTTCATGAGAATGCTCTTGCGCGGCATGAGCATGGTTACATCCCTTATGATTATGCTCATCATGCGAATGCCCTTCGCCGCCATGGCTATGGGCATCATGATTATGGCCTTCATGGTTATGGCCTTCATGGTTATGGCCTTCATGGTTATGGCCTTCATGGTTATGACCTTCATGGGAATGATCATCACTGCATTTCTTGTGATTATGAGCCTGCTGATCATGTGCATGATCATTTGCTTTATGTGATTCACCAGTATTCTTAACCCGGAGTCCTGTCCCTAAATTGAACGTTTCACAGCAACTAGCCGCTTCGTCTCCTGCAGGGTTTTTGCTATTTTTTACACCACCACTCATTTTCATTGCCTCATCTGTTAACTATACTGACGATTAAAGACCCTAATCTAACTAGAGGGTCAAGCGCATAAGGGGGGAGGCATGAAAATTGGTGAATTGGCCCGTAAGGCGGATTGTCCGGTGGAAACTATTCGGTACTATGAGAAAGAAGGATTACTTCAGGCTCCATTAAGAGATATTGAAAATAACTATCGCCGTTACAACAATACTCATCTGGAAAAGTTATTATTTATCCGACGCTGCCGCTCTCTTGATATGACCCATGAGGAAATACGTGCATTGCTACTGGCAATGAATAATCACGGTAAAGACTGTGGCCCCATTGATGCAATAATCAGTGCCCATCTCACTCATGTTCAGCATCGTATTAAAGAATTAATAGCCCTGGAAATACAACTCAAAGAACTTAATAACTATTGCAGCTCAGACCGGAGCGTGGACGAATGCGGGATAGTACAGAAATTGACTGCTGATGAAGAGAATGGTGATCTTCCTTTAACCGTACCAACTGACCACTCGGGGGGTGTGCATTAGTGGTGTGCGCTTATAAGTTGATTAGACTGATGGCGTAACACAAGCCCATACAGCTTTGTGCTACGCCATCATGCCCTTAAAATAAGGGGTCAGGCTTTTTCCATTTCGTTACCACGAGAACGACGTTGCACTGCCCCTTCTCTCTTACCGGGATGGCTTTTAGCATCAGCGGTCATTAATGTCTGGAGTATTGGGCATTCAACTCGCTCATCCCCAGCACAGCTTTTGATCAGAGCTCTGAGTGTATCTGCCATTCGTCGCATATTTTCCATACGTCGCTCTAAATCATCCATATGCTCTTGTGCCAGACGTTTAACATCGGCGCTCTGGCGAGATTTGTCATTCCATAACTTGAGCAAATCGGCTATCTCTTCAAGAGAAAAACCAAGATCGCGCGCACTGCGGATAAAAATCAGACGATGGACATCATTGGGTGCATAATCACGGTAGCCCGCTTCGGTACGGCCAGTAGCAGGAATCAGACCAATTTGCTCGTAATAGCGAATCATCTTTGCGGAGATTCCTGATTCGTTCGATGCTTTACCAATGTTCATAGCTCCCCTTTTCTTAGTGCTCAGAGTCTTCTGCCAGCGGAGGCTGGAACCGACGCAAACGAAGTGCGTTGCCCAGGACAAATACACTGGATAGCGCCATCGCGCCTGCAGCAAAGATTGGTGAAAGCAGCAATCCATAGGCAGGGTACAGCAGGCCTGCTGCTACAGGGATCAATGCGGCATTATAACCAAACGCCCAAAAAAGATTTTGCCTGATGTTACCTATGGTTGCCTTAGACAATCCAATAGCATTAGGCACACCCTGTAGGTTGCCGGACATTAAGACAACATCAGCAGATTCCACCGCTATATCGGTACCTGTACCAATTGCAAGCCCAATATCTGCCACGGCTAAAGCTGGGGCATCATTAATGCCATCACCAACATAAGCGACCTTACCGTAAGACTCCTTCAACCGACGAACTGCTTCAACTTTCCCTTCTGGCAACACTTCGGCAACCACTTCATCAATACCAAGCTGTCTCGCAATCGCATTTGCTGTATTGGCATTGTCACCGGTAATCATTGCGACTTTGAGCCCCAGTTGGTGCAATGCATTTATGGCAATCGGCGTACTTGATTTAATAGGGTCAGCGACTGCGATAATGGCAGCCAGACGTCCATCAATAGCAACATAGAGTGGCGATTTTCCTTCGTTTCCAAGGCGTATCGCAGTCTTTGAAAAATACTCGATATCCAAGCCTAACTCACGCATAAATCGATCGGCCCCGACCTCTACGCGCTCTCCGTCTACGGTAGCCCTGACGCCCATCCCAGTAATTGAATCAAACTCAGTCAACGCTGGCAGCGATATCTCTTTTCCTAGAGCAGCTTCAACGATAGCGCGGGCAATAGGATGTTCCGAACGTGATTCAACAGCGGCAACTTTTGCTAATACTAAGTCAAGCTCAAACCCTTCGGCCAACTCCAGGTCTGTCATTACTGGGCGCCCTTCAGTCAAAGTACCTGTTTTGTCTACAGCGACAACCCTGGCATCTTTAAGCAACTGCAGAGCTTCTCCCTTACGGAACAAGATCCCCATTTCTGCACCACGCCCAGTACCTACCATGATAGAGGTTGGGGTAGCCAATCCCATTGCACATGGGCAGGCAATGATCAATACAGCCACGGCATTAACCAGTGCGAAAGACAGGGCCGGTGATGGCCCAAATGTTAACCAGGCAAGGAAAGTTAACAACGCTGCCAGCATCACCACAGGAACAAACCATAATGTCACCTTATCGACCACGGCTTGTATAGGTAGTTTAGAGCCCTGGGCTTGCTCTACCATTCTGATTATTTGTGACAACATCGTCTGGCCACCAACGGCTGTTGCACGCAACCTCAATGCTCCTTTCTGGTTAACAGTCCCGCCAACCATTAAGCTTCCGGGAACTTTCTCGACGGGGATAGGCTCCCCCGTTATCATCGATTCATCGACAAAACTTGTTCCTTCACTCACCTCACCATCAACAGGTATCCGCTCACCTGGTCGAACTTCGATAATGTCATCAAGGGCTACATCACTAATGGGAATATCGATGACAATGCCGTTACGCAGCACATGCGCCTCTTTGGCCTGCAATCCAACCAAACGCTTGATAGCCTCAGACGTTCGACCTTTAGCCCGCGCCTCCATAAATCGTCCTAAAAGAATAAGAGCGACGATTACCGCAGCAGCTTCGTAATACACATTGACGGTACCTTGAGGCAAAAGACCTGGAGCAAAGGTCGCAATCATTGAATAACCGAATGCAGCGAGAGTCCCGACGGAGACGAGAGAGTTCATGTCTGGGCCAAGTCTTAATAACGCGGGAATACCTTTCAGGTAAAAGCGCCGCCCCGGAATAGCCAACACCAGCAATGTTAATACAAACTGGAGATACCAGCTTTCCTGGAGCCCAATGGTATCCATTATCCATTGATGCATTCCCGGTATCACATGCGACCCCATTTCCAGAATAAATACTGGTAACGCAAGTACGGTCGCCAGAACTAAATCTTTCTTCAACGCAACCTTTTCAGCATCTTTTTTTTCTGCGGCACTATCATTATTCTGGCTTTGGTTATCAACCAGGCTGGCTTCATAACCGATTTTTTCGATAGCAGTTATGAGGTCATCAACTCCTGCGGTTCCACGTACAGTAGCTCTTTCAGTCGCTAAATTAACAGTGGCTTCTTTTACACCTTTAACCGCTCGGAGCGATTTTTCGACACGCCCTACGCATGATGCACATGTCATGCCCTGAACTGATAACTCTACAGAAGCTTGAGGAACCTCATAACCAACCTTTTCAACTGCTTCAACCAACGCCATACGATTAACGAATGCATTTAGGCGGATATCTGCACGCTCTGTTGCAAGGTTAACGCTTACGTTTTGTACGCCTTCAACCTTAGCCAGAGCGGCTTCAACTCGTCCAACGCAGCTTGCACAAGTCATTCCCTCAATGGGCAAGCTGACTTGAGTTTCACCATCATTAGAATGCTGTTTTTTTTGAATGCTCATGATGTATTTCTCATCGTTATGGTCAGATAAAGAACAACCTTAAGGCTTACCATCGTGGGAAGGTCAAGCGCATTATTTTGAACATGCCGATGCCGTGGAAGGAATGGATATAAAAACCCTTTACATGAACACATATTCATATGTTATATTGAAGGCATCATGTATAACCAACAGCTTGAGGCCCTATGTCACAATCACATGATCACGAGCATGACCATACTCCAGCAGTAACCAGTGCAAACGAGCGTAAAGTCCTTATCTCCTTCCTCATGATATTCACATTTATGGTGGTCGAAGCTGTTGGAGGGATACTTTCTGGCTCATTAGCATTGCTGGCAGATGCAGGCCACATGCTTACAGATGCAGTAGCTTTGGCGCTGGCTTATGCGGCATTCCGTTTTGGCCGTCGAGCTGCTGATAGCAAACGAACCTTTGGATATTTGCGATTTGAAGTCATCGCGGGATTCTTTAATGCCCTGACACTCTTCGCTATTGTGGCGTGGATTGCATATGAGGCATGGGAAAGGTTACAAGCTCCACCAATTATACTGGCAGGCCCAATGCTGATCGTTGCCATTGCAGGATTGTTGGTCAACATATTGGTATTATGGATCATGACCCGTGGTGAGACCGATCATGTTAATGTCAAAGGTGCTATTTTACATGTGATGGGTGATCTATTGGGTTCTGTTGGCGCTATTGTCGCCGCTATTGTCATTTACTACACGGGCTGGACACCGATTGACCCAATACTTTCCGTTCTTGTCGCAGCACTGGTTTTACGTAGTGCCTGGAAATTATTAGCAAAATCGCTGCACATCCTGTTAGAAGGAGCGCCTGAAGATGCCTCCCCAGACAAGGTGGAACAGAGACTAATCAGTTCTGTTAAGGGCTTAGCAGCCGTAAGTCATATTCATGTCTGGCAAATAACCTCAGGTCGGACGATGGCAACACTGGAAGTAAGAGCCAAGGAAGATGTGGACGTAAAAGACGTTGTGAAGCTTGTAAAACAAGAACTTTATGAGCAGTTCAAAATAGAACATGCAACTGTGGGAATCGACTGGAATTACGATCAAAACGATAATACATGCAGCCTTTCACCGACAAAACTGCGTAACGAACACGAACACGAACACGAACACGAACACGAACACGGAAAAAAGCATAACCATTCTAGTCCAGGCCACAAACATTAATCAGGCCTCTGGTGATGCACTATCAATTTAGGAGGGAGAATCATAATGTCCAGCACATCAGATTGCGGCAACATACAAGACTGTTCCGCGACAGATCATGTCGCGGAGCCAGATCTATCAATGCTCTCGCAAAACGACATTGGGCAACTTTCCGAGATTTTCCATCTACTGGGGGACCAGTCAAGACTACGAATCCTGCTTTACTGTATGCGTGGTTCGGTCTCTGTAGGCGACATTGCTGAGTCGCTCCAGTTATCACAATCTCTGGTCAGTCATCATCTGAGGTTGTTACGAAGTGCAAGGCTTGTTCGCGGAGAGAGAAAGGGTAAGTACATATTTTATAGCATAATGGATCACCATGTAAGTCATGTTCTTCAGGACATGGTATTTCACATAGCTGAAGAATAACCCGAATGAATTTTGATAAGTAGAGCTTGTGTAATTCCAACTCACCTTAGTTTTTCATTACTTTGGTGAGTTGTTTCATCATTAATTTATTAACACCTTAATAATTAACCTTTTAATAATGAAACCTGCCCCCTTCCCTTGTATGTAATAAATACCTGATGGTTCACTATCACCAGATAAAGCGAAGTGAGCAGGCCACCTCATGAAGGAGAAACCTTGCTTTGCAAGCTTATTGAATAGCCACGGATAATCTAGTTTGTCTGCTTCGTGCCAAAAGCGGACATTGCTACATCACAATGCGTTATGGTCAACATCAGAATGCAGCCCTTGTGTTGTGACGTGTAGTCTGGCCTAAACGCAGTTGCACTACATTACCTCGTGGGGTCAGCGACGGCCCCGTTTCAGTTCACGTACACAGGGATCATACTCATCTGCATAGCCACCAAAGTCATGGCTGGGCATGAAGTACCACTTTTCACCTTTCCAACCAGCGATCCGGGTGGTCGGTTTGGTTTTATTCAGAACAACAATACAGACGCCGACGGGAGACACTGGAGGAAGAAGTCGTTGCACCACACACTCACGATTGCCCACATCAATCCAGTCTTTGACGTGAATTTCAGGATGGTTCATTGTTTATCTTCATGTGATGGAATTGCTTACCGTAATGCATCCGATTACCGTGCAAGATCATGTATCCTGTCGCCTTCCTGCTCCCTTGAGGTGGCGCTGCCTTGGTACAGTCAGCACTCTGAATGTCAGGCCCAGCCGCGAGGCCGGAAGCTCATCAGGTCGCTGCGGTAGGGGAAAACGGTCCGGGTAACAGACCGTAATCGCCTGCTGGTGGTTATTGGCCCTGACTGGAGCCGCACTGAAAACTGAAGCGCATTAATATACTCGCGCCTCCGACAGGTCAGGCAATTTCTTCCAGCGCATCGTCATTTGCCGGTGGAGGAGGAAGTATAAGCGCGTCGCACTCCCTGATGACATATTCAGGAATGAGATCAAACCGGGCAGGATCCAGCTGACAGATAAATTCATTTTCAATGTGGTAGGTCTCATTCATGAATTTACGTATTACTGCGTTCTCGAGTCCGGTCTGAAGCAACCTGAACACCTGCAGTTTCTCGTAGCCATTACGGCAGAGCAGATAAAGCGCACGTATACGATCCGGGTCGGTGAGCTGAACGAAAGTGGCCTGGTAGTCAAAGCCGGGAATGCGATCGGCGATTGCCTGGCAGCCGAAGGCAACTTTTTCTGCGGACATTTCAGGATGTCCCACTCCCTGCACAACGGGTTCACGGGTGTCGATGGGCGTTTCACGGTGATGGAAAAGGTTTGACAGCACCTGATAGGCATCACCGAGGTCGTCCATAATTTCATAATGTCGGCGAAGATAGATCAACTTGATGATGTCTTCACTATCAGAGTCAGTGACAGACTGGCAGATCTGAGCAAAAGTGCGGATATCACTTTCACCGATGAGCTGCTCGGTGATGCAGCCTGCGCTGTAGTGCAAGTGTGAGGCCGTAACCAGATTACTGAACAGCTTCCTGACGGACTTCAGTGTATCAATAATAGGCTCAACATCGTGAGTCAGCATCAGTACCGTTTCATTTTTCAGGCACTCACCGGTATTGCGGCGAAACAGCATCTCCAGGATGGCAAATTTCTTGTTCTTATCAAACGATGAAATCGGGTCGTCAAGAATGATCAGGCCTGGCTTCTTGGCTAAGCATTCATACATAAACAGAACAATGGCAAAGGCGTTGCGTTCACCGTAGCTGAGATGCTGGCTGCCGCCGCTGACGTAGCCTTCAAAGTCTTCGTGGCGCAGTTTCAGCCGACATTTATCGCCTTCCCCAGTGATATCCACCTGATAACGATAGCCTGCGTAAGCCAGAAAGGTATTGATATCGGTTTTATGCTTGAGGATCAGCTTCTGCATGCCCTGACGCTGCTTATTTATTTGACCCTGCAGGCGTCCGGCCTGCGTCGTCAGGTCGTCTAAAGAGGTATTGAGACTGGCTACGGTGCGGGCCGTTTTATCCGACTGCAGCTCCGGGAAAAACTTCACGTCTAGGCGACAGGCTTCCAGTGCAGCCTTGACGTTGGTTGAAGCGCTGAACGTAAAGCCGTTAAGAGTCTTAAGGGTATTCAGCATATTTATCAGGCTGTCTGTCTGCTTCTTCACTGTCACGAGATATTCTTCGTGCTGTTTTTCCAGCCCACTTTTTAGGGTTGTAATATCAGCGAGGCGGGCACGGGCAGGCTCTGAAAAATATTCGCCGAGTTTATCTAGCACGCCGATCAGGCCGATCAGGTTTTTAATGACAGCCTTATCATACTCCGCGCTGACGCGGCTAATCTGCTCGGCCTTTTCACGGGAGTCGCCAGTACAGAACGGACAGCAGCCGTCGGATAGCGCGGAGAATTTCTCATACCCCCGGGTCTGCCACTCGATCCACTCTACGCTGCTTTTACTTTGGATGTACGGCTTATAAGATTCCAAACCGTCGGGAATGTGCTGAAGCTTGTTGCCAGCGGATAAGCCTTTCATACCGGTAGACGTTTTTGCAATCCCGGTACTACTCAGCTTAAATGCGGCGCTGAGTTCCCCCAGGTGCGTGATGAATTCTTCAAGCCCGACGTTATCAGCAAACTGCTGCCGTATGGCCACGACCATGGCTTCGATTTCGCGTTCTGTCTCGTGATACGCTTCACTTTTGATGAAGATGTCAAAACTATTACTTACTAACTCGTCTGGTTGAAAAGTGAATTGATCGACATATTTTTCATTAAAGCACATGACGTTTTGCAGGCCATCGACACCAGTTACCCTAGGCTGTACTGCATCGGGATTAGAACCACGGTATCTAAACGGAAGCAGGTCGCTGAGACCCTGTTCATCCCCGTTTACCGTACACTGAATCGCGCGGGAAATGGTGCTTTTTCCGGTGCCGTTAGGCGCAAATTTAATATTTAGTTTTTTTTCTGCCAGAGTTATATTTGCTTTATCGATGTTATTACAGCAATTAATTTCAATTTCCATACCTAATCCTTTACGGCAAAGACACTGAGCAGGCCCCGTATATTGCAGGCCCGATTAATTATTTAAGCTGAAGCCAGAACATATAAGCACCGTTTCATTTTTGAGTAAAGCACTCCGGGATTCGCCCTTGGTACCGCAGCGCCGGAGCAGTTGTTTTATAGAGCGTATGTACGGCGCTTGTGATGTATGTCCGCTTCGTGCCAAGAGCGGACATTTGCACCCTCAGTACCCGCACCAGACTAAGCCGGCTCAGCAATGTCGGCGTTGCTGATACTGACAGACGTTATGCCGTTTTAAAGCGACGTTTCCGGTGTATCACCATGAGAGCGACAATTACCGCCACCGCAATTGTCGCGGTCCCCCGGAAGACGACTGATGAATCTCCTAGGATGATTTCCATGAATGATGATAAAAACTGGCCGGAGAATATAGCCATAGAAAGCCAGGCAAGGTTACGTCCCCGGACGCGAGCGTGACTCTGCTCGACTGTCATATGATTCACAAGCGGCACCGACAGACCAAACCCACAACTCATTAAAACCCCGCCAGCGATGTAGAACACTACATTATCAGCGAATGAAAATATGAAATGTCCGGCAGCGTAGCAGCTAAACGCCGTGTACAGATTTCCGTACTCACGTAAACGCGCTATGAGGCGCGGCATCATCGCAGCAGCCCCGACGGCGACCAGTGAGATAAACGACAGAAAGTATCCGGTTTCTGCTGCCCCAATAGCCATGCAGCTAAACACCTGCGGAATGATGATAATGCTGGTGAAGAAGCAAATCATGGACAGCAGGGCTGCAAAAAGCACAGGCGCTAATCGAGTCGCACTCACCGATTCGCTTTCTCCGGCGTTTTCATTCATGTTTTCTGTCCCAGAGGACAATTGTTACGGCACAAACGCCAGCTGCATAACCAGAAGAACCTAGGCAAAAAGATGAAGCAAAAACGGCCACTGCCAGCCAAGGGTTGCAAGTAATCCGCCTATAAACAGAAAAATGACACCGCCCAGCTCAATCAACATTCCCTGCGAAGGTATCATTTTCAGGCAAGCCTGACCGCTATGAAACGAGGAAATCAATCCGGTTCCTGCTGACATGACGATGGCGGTATCTGACTGAAATCTGGATGTCTCTTCTTCCAGATCTACTTAAAACTCGTTCTGATAACCATACCGAGAAATAACTGTCAATCCATCCATATCTAGGGTTTGATATAGTAAAATTACCTATATATAGTTTTTTTAGTTTTCATCTCACTTGGACGCCATTTCATGAAAAGTCACGAGTACATTGTGATTTGCGGTTTTAACCGCAGTAAAGTCGGCCGATATATTGCCATTGTTGCCTCAGTTATATCGTTCGTTCTGATTTTACTAGCACTCACACTAATCGAATGGCTGAAAAACTTTCACATTAACAGCCACATACCTGCCTCAGTTTTTTCACTTATTAGCGCCGGTGGGATCTACATGGGGTTGTATACATGGTTTGATAAAAATCTCTGGCATAACACCTACCTCGGGAAATTTTTATGTGTGCCAAATCTTGCAGGCCGCTGGAATGTTGAAGGCCATACCCGATCTGAGGGTGGTAAACCCTGGGAAGGTGAGCTGAGAATTGTCCAGTCATGGGACAAAGTCAGAATTCATCTGAAAACTCAATCATCGCATTCGGATAGTGTGACAGCCTCCATCATTCATGACGAGGGAATTGGTTACCAGCTGCTTTATAACTACCGCAACCAACCCAAGACAGGTGAAGAACACCTGACTTCACATGTTGGATTCGCAGAGTTCAGGTTCGACGACGGACTCAAATCTGCTGAAGGCCATTATTTTAACGGTCAAGGCCGGGCTACTTACGGAACAATGACAATCACTAGGATCGACAATGTCTAATTCATTTAGTGCGCGAATTGAACGCATGAAGTCTCGTCGTAAAGGGACATTCGATCAATTAAACGTAGCCAGAGAGTCAATCAGTAACCAGAGGATTGATGGACTGGAAAACTATGCTTTGCTAGAAGGTTTCCTGGATTTAAATGAAAGTTGGGAAACCAGGGGAAAACAAGATTCTGCAACCCGCTATGTTATAGGTGCCATGCAACCGGTTGATAACCGCTATACCGAAATTTCTTTTGAAACTGCCAAGCGTATTGAGAACCAACTGGTAAAGAAATTAGATCTTAATCTGGAGTTTCGTGTCCAAGGCTCTGTACCACTGGATATTCATATTAAAAGTTTCAGTGATGTGGATCTGCTGATTATAGACACTCAGATGCTTATTTATGATAGCGACGGTATTGGCCGCTACACCCCTACGAACAAAAATGATGGGGATATCATCCTTGAACTCAGGGATGCCACTAGGGATGCCCTGAAAGCAACTTTCCCTGCGGCAGATGTTGATGACAACAACGCCAAATCTTTGAGAATAACGGGAGGGTCTTTGCAGAGAGAAGTGGATGTGGTGCCAAGCATCTGGTGGGATACCAAAGAGTACCAACATACTAAAGATGTAGATCAACGTGGGGTCACTATTATAGATAAAAACACACGTCAACGTATCTACAACCTACCTTTCCTCCACATCAAACGAATTAAAGACAAATGCGATCAATGTAATGGAGGATTGCGTAAGTCTATTCGTTTTCTTAAGACACTAAAAGCGGATAGTGAAGCTGAGGGTACTAAAATTGAACTCAGTAGTTATGATATTGCCTCGCTGATGTACCACGCAGATGGTAACAATCTCCGACATAGCCAATACTACGAGCTGGCTGTCCTTGTAGAGACTCACAGATGGCTAAATTATCTTGCACAGAACCCTAATGCTGCAATGCTGCTCTACGTTCCAAATGGCACCAGAAAGATAATTGACAAGAATGAAACTTTTGCCGAATTGCTTAAACTGACGGGAATGGTCAATAGTATTGTCACTGAGGTGCTGCGTGAAATAACCGGCCAGCCTACTGAATATTACACACCCGCCAAAGGAATTTTACTTATAAAACAAGCGGTTTACTAACAGGATGCTATCAAGATCCACTTAATAAGTGGATCTTGAATCATCCGCGACTATTTGCCGGACAGCGCTAGTCATTCCGGCCTAAGCGCTATTATGAGATTTATTTCCAGTTTAGTATGAGTCTCCGTACTAATCGTTGATTGAAGAGACATACATGCTGGATAACTCTTAA
>NZ_JABXPR010000003.1:0-124636 GCF_014103415.1 Citrobacter sp. RHBSTW-00671 | reverse complement strand
TTGGTAGAGCACGACCTTGCCAAGGTCGGGGTCGCGAGTTCGAGTCTCGTTTCCCGCTCCAAATTCTTATCTCAATAAAAATATCCACAACGTAGTATCGCGTTGGGGACGTTTTCGTTCGCCATTGACACACTTCTGTAAACAGACTTATCCACAGGCCGAAGCATCATTCCTTGAATGCAAACAACTTCGCTGGGTGAATAATATCTTCGTAACCAATTGAAATTAATGAGCTAATTATCATTTCAAATTGTTAATGCGATCACTTGACGATTTTTTCCCTCTTGAATATCAATGTGTTTTTATTTTTATACACAAGCTGTGGATGACTTAAGCATCGCGTGGCAATCCTTTTTCAACGACCCTGACCAGACGTTGTTTCTTCGGTAACTGCACTTCCACTACGCAGGCATTTCGCTTCTCAATTTGCCGGGCAACCGCCCACGATATGTGTTCGTCGAGAAGTGGGTGCTCACCTCTGCGGGTTTCCAGCGCATTGATTACGGCTTCATCCCAGGGGGCATTTCCCAGCGCAACGGCGATATTGCGCAGCCAGCGCAGATGGCCAATACGACGAATGGCAGATCCCTCCGTGACTTTCAAAAACCACGCCTCGCTCCAGCTAAATAGTTCTATTAACTCCGGAGCATGAAGCTGCTTGCGCGGGTTGAAGTCATCCTCTGCCGTCAACTGCGAATAGCGATTCCACGGGCAGATGAGCTGGCAGTCATCGCAGCCATAGATGCGGTTCCCCAGTAGCGGACGAAACTCTTCCGGGATCGCGCCTTCCAGTTCGATCGTGAGATAAGAGATACAGCGGCGCGCATCCACCGTGTAGGGTTCAACGATAGCGCCGGTAGGACAAATGGTCATACAGGCCACGCATTTACCGCATCCTTCTTCGACTGGCTTATCAACCGGGAGAGGCAAATCGACCAGTAACTCACCGAGAAAGAAGAATGAGCCAGCCTCACGGTTGAGGATAAGTGAGTGCTTACCCGTCCAGCCAAGCCCGGCTTTTTCCGCCAGTGGACGCTCAAGAATGGGCGCAGAATCGACAAAAGGTCTAAAATTCAGCGAAGCGCAGTGCTGCTGAATCATCTCGCCCAACTTTTTTAAGCGGTTACGTAGCAACTTATGGTAGTCACGTCCAAGCGCGTACCGGCTGACGTAACCCAGAGAGGCATTTTTCAACGTGCTGGCAAAGGCCGCATTGGCAGGAAGATAGTTCATTCGTACGCTGATAACGCGTAATGTACCGGGCAATAATTCGTGAGGTCGGGCGCGCATCATGCCGTGACGGGCCATCCAGTCCATCTCGCCGTGATAGTGTTTATCCAGCCAGGCCTGCAGTTTGGGTTCGGCTTCGCTGAGGTCGGTATCGGCAATACCGACCTGCTGAAAGCCAAGTTCCAGCCCCCACTGCTTAATATTTTGCGCTAACTGATTGAGATCGAGGGGCTCTGACATGACGGACCATACAATGAAGAAAAACCTCGCAAGTATACCACACGCCATCTGGCACGCCGATGACATCAAACGGATGGAACGAGAGGCGGCAGACAGCTTAGGGCTGACGCTGTATGAACTGATGCTGCGCGCGGGAGAGGCTGTGTTTCAGGCTACCCTGAACGCATATCCGCACGCCCAACACTGGCTGG
Organism: Citrobacter sp. RHBSTW-00671; assembly: GCF_014103415.1. NCBI lineage: Bacteria > Pseudomonadati > Pseudomonadota > Gammaproteobacteria > Enterobacterales > Enterobacteriaceae > Citrobacter > Citrobacter sp. RHBSTW-00671. The sequence goes on along the minus strand of NZ_JABXPR010000003.1, from coordinate 122,975 downwards.
TGCTGTGCGGCCACGGTAACAACGGCGGTGATGGATACGTAGTGGCAAGGCTTGCCAAAGCGCAGGGTCTTGATGTCACATTGCTGGCGCAGGAGAGCGATAAACCGCTGCCCGAGGACGCACAGCAGGCGCGTGATGCCTGGCTTAATGCGGGGGGCGTCATTCACTCTACAGATATCGTCTGGCCTGGTCGTGTGGATGTCATTATCGACGCGCTGTTGGGGACCGGTTTAAAACAGGCTCCGCGCGAACCGCTCCGAACGCTGATTGAGCATGCCAATGCCCATCCTGCCCCCATCGTCGCGGTAGACATTCCTTCTGGTCTGCTGGCACAAACAGGAGCGACACCGGGGGCGGTGATAAACGCAGCGCATACCGTCACCTTTATTGCGCTCAAGCCGGGTCTGCTAACCGGTAAAGCGCGCGATGTCACCGGACATCTGCACTTTAACGCGCTTGGGGTGGAGGCCTGGCTTGCCGGGCAAGATGCGCCGATTCAGCGTTATGAAGCCTCGCAGCTTGCGCATTGGTTAACACCACGTCGACCTACCTCGCACAAAGGCTCCCACGGTCGGTTGGTGATTATCGGCGGTGACCACGGCACGGCGGGTGCCATTCGTATGGCCGGTGAAGCGGCGCTGCGTGCGGGGGCTGGATTGGTCAAAGTACTGACGCGCAGTGAAAACATCGCCCCCATTTTGACTGCCCGACCGGAACTGATGGTCGATACGCTAACGCCGAAGACGCTGGAAGAGGGGCTGGCGTGGGCGGATGTTGTGGTGATTGGTCCGGGTCTTGGACAGCAGGCGTGGGGCAAAAAAGCATTGCAAAAGGTCGAGAATTTTCGCAAACCGATGCTCTGGGATGCCGATGCGCTTAACCTGCTGGCAATCAATCCCGATAAACGTCACAATCGCGTGATCACGCCGCATCCGGGTGAGGCAGCACGGCTGCTGGGTTGTTCCATTGCAGAAGTTGAAGACGATCGCTTACTTTGTGCACAACGTCTGGTAAAACGGTACGGAGGCGTGGTAGTGCTGAAAGGCGCGGGGACGGTTGTCGCCTCGGAACAGGCTGCATTGGGTATTATTGATGCCGGCAATGCCGGAATGGCCAGCGGCGGGATGGGGGATGTGCTTTCCGGTATTATTGGCGCATTGCTCGGACAGAAGCTTACCCCGTATGATGCTGCGTGTGCGGGATGTGTGGCGCACGGTGCGGCGGCGGATGTACTGGCAGCGCGTTTTGGTATGCGCGGCATGCTGGCGACAGATCTCTTTACCACGCTACAGCGTATTGTTAACCCTGATGTGATTGACGTTTATCATGATGAATCGAGTAATTCCACTACCTGATGAGCAGGCAACTTTAGACCTGGGACAGCGGGTAGCCAAAGCCTGTGACGGCGCGACGGTTATTTATTTATATGGCGACCTGGGGGCGGGGAAAACGACCTTTAGTCGGGGATTCCTGCAGGCGTTAGGTCACAAAGGTAATGTAAAAAGCCCGACCTACACGCTGGTCGAACCCTATGCGCTCGATAATTTAATGGTCTATCACTTCGACCTGTATCGCCTTGCGGACCCGGAGGAGCTGGAATTTATGGGGATCCGCGATTATTTTGCCAATGATGCCATCTGCCTGGTGGAATGGCCGCAACAAGGTAAAGGTGTACTGCCAGACCCGGACGTCGAAATACACATTGAATATCAGGCGCAAGGTCGTGAGGCGCGCGTAAGTGCTGTCTCCGCATCGGGTGATTTATTGCTGGCGCGTTTAGCCGAATAACCTTAAGGGTGGCGGGATGATTTATCGCATCAGAAACTGGCTGATGGCAATCCTGGTCCTGCTGTGCGCGCAGGCCGGGGCCGCCAGCCTCTCCGATCTTCAGGTTTCCAATGGCGATCAACAGGCGCGGATTACGCTGAGCTTTATTGGTGAGCCGGAATACGCTGTGTCGCAGGAGGGGAAACGAACGGTCACGCTGGATATTAAACAAACCGGTGTGATTCAGGGATTACCACTGCTGTTCAGCGGCAATAATCTGGTGAAGGCGATCCGTTCGGGTACGCCAAATGATGCCCAGTCTCTGCGACTGGTCGTCGATTTAACCGAAAACGGAAAAGCTGAAGCCGTAAAACGACAAAACGGTGGTAACTATACCGTTGTGTTTACCATCAAGGCTGATGCGCCACCGCCGCCGCCTCCGCCTCCAGTGGTTGCGAAGCGTGTTGAGGCGCCGGTTATCGCCACGCGTCCTGTTGAGCCAGCACGTAATCCGTTTAAAGCAGAAAATGATCGCACCACCGCGGTGACCAGCAGTAATACGACCACGAGACCAGCAGCTCAGGCTCGCGTCAGCAACGGCGATAAAGTTGTTATTGCTATCGATGCCGGACACGGCGGGCAGGACCCAGGGGCAATCGGCCCTGGTGGTACACGCGAGAAAAACGTCACTATCGCTGTTGCGCGCAAACTGCGCGGCTTGCTGAATGATGATCCGATGTTTAAGGGGGTTCTCACCCGTGACGGCGATTACTTTATCTCGGTGATGGGCCGTTCTGATGTTGCGCGTAAACAAAATGCCAACTTCCTGGTCTCTATTCATGCGGATGCCGCACCAAACCGCGATGCGACTGGCGCTTCCGTATGGGTGCTGTCAAACCGTCGTGCCAACAGTGAAATGGCCGGTTGGCTTGAGCAGCACGAGAAACAGTCGGAACTGCTGGGCGGCGCGGGTGATGTGCTGGCTAACAGCCAGTCTGACCCCTATCTCAGTCAGGCCGTACTGGACCTGCAGTTCGGTCATTCGCAGCGCGTCGGGTATGATGTGGCGACCAGCATGATCGGTCAGTTAGAACGTATTGGTTCGATGCATAAACGCCGCCCGGAACACGCCAGCCTTGGCGTATTACGCTCGCCGGATATCCCGTCAGTCCTGGTCGAAACCGGTTTTATCAGCAATAACAGCGAAGAACGGCTGTTGGCAAGCGATGATTACCAGCAGCAGTTGGCCGAGGCGATTTACAAAGGACTGCGTAACTATTTCCAGTCGCATCCGATGCAAACCGGCCCACAGGGCGCACCGGCGCAAACTGCCAGCGCCGTATCGCCTGGCAGCACGTTAACAAACTAAGGATTAGCCATGCCGATTCAGGTTCTACCGCCACAGCTGGCGAACCAGATTGCCGCAGGCGAGGTGGTAGAACGGCCTGCGTCAGTGGTGAAAGAGCTGGTAGAAAACAGCATTGACGCCGGTGCAACGCGCATTGATATTGATATCGAACGCGGCGGGGCGAAGCTTATCCGTATTCGTGACAACGGCTGTGGGATTAAAAAAGACGAGCTGGCGCTGGCGCTGGCGCGTCATGCCACCAGTAAAATTGCCTCGCTTGACGATCTCGAAGCGATTGTAAGCCTTGGATTTCGTGGCGAGGCACTGGCGAGTATCAGCTCGGTTTCCCGTTTAACCCTGACATCGCGTACGCAAGAACAACCCGAAGCCTGGCAGGCCTATGCCGAAGGGCGTGACATGGATGTGACGGTTAAACCCGCTGCGCATCCGGTGGGTACTACGCTGGAAGTGCTGGATCTGTTTTACAATACGCCAGCCCGACGCAAGTTTATGCGCACGGAGAAAACGGAATTTAACCACATCGACGAAATTATCCGCCGCATTGCGTTGGCGCGTTTCGATGTGACGATTAATCTGTCGCACAACGGCAAAATGGTGCGCCAGTATCGTGCTGTCGCGGCGGATGGACAAAAAGAGCGCCGACTGGGGGCGATCTGCGGGACGCCGTTTCTGGAGCATGCTCTGGCGATTGAATGGCAGCATGGCGATTTGACGCTGCGCGGCTGGGTGGCCGATCCGAACCACACGACGGCGGCGCTGGCGGAAATCCAGTATTGCTATGTGAATGGGCGGATGATGCGCGATAGACTGATCAACCATGCCATTCGCCAGGCCTGTGAAGATAAGCTAGGCGCCGATCAGCAACCCGCATTTGTACTGTATCTGGAAATCGACCCGCATCAGGTGGATGTCAACGTGCATCCAGCCAAACACGAGGTACGCTTTCACCAGTCTCGTCTGGTGCATGATTTTATTTATCAGGGCGTGTTAAGCGTCCTGCAACAGCAGTTGGAAACCTCGCTGCCGTTGGCTGATGACGATGAACTCGCCCCGAGACATCTCCCGGAAAACCGCGTGGCGGCAGGGCGTAACCATTTCGCCGAACCTGCGCCAGCGCGTGAACCTGCTACTCCCCGTTATTCTGCCTCTTCCGGTAGCGGAAGTGGTCGCCAGGGGCAGGCAAGCGCCAGTTGGCCGCACGCCCAGCCTGGCTATCAAAAGCAGCAGGGCGAAATTTATCAGCGCCTGCTGCAGACACCGGCTCCGATGCACAAACCACCGGTCGCTGAAACACCGGCGGTGCCACTTACCGGCAACAGTCAGGGGTTTGGGCGGGTGCTGACTATCGTAGGGACCGACTGTGCATTACTGGAAAGCGATGGCCAGATTCGGCTGCTGGCGTTACCTGTTGCGGAACGGTGGTTGCGTCAGGCGCAGCTTACGCCTGGGCAGGGCCCTGTTTGCGCTCAGCCGCTGCTGATCCCATTGCGTCTAAAAGTCACCGCTGATGAAAAAGCCGCGTTGCAAAAAGGACAAAGCCAACTGGCTGATTTGGGGATTGAATTTCAGCTGGATGCGCAGCATGTGACCATCCGAGCGGTGCCTTTACCCTTACGCCAACAAAATTTACAAATCTTGATTCCTGAACTGATAGGCTACCTGGCGCAGCAAACCGTATTCGAAGCGGGCAACATTGCGCAGTGGATTGCACGTAACCTGATGAGCGAGCATCCGCAGTGGAGTATGGCCCAGGCGATTACGCTGTTGGCGGATGTTGAGCGGCTATGCCCACAACTCGTGAAGGCGCCGCCGGGTGGTCTGTTACAACCTGTTGATTTACATTCGGTAATGAACGCCCTGAAACATGAGTGATACCTGTAAGGCGAGCCTGCCAAAGGCAATTTTTTTAATGGGGCCGACGGCCTCCGGTAAAACGGCATTAGCAATTGAATTGCGTAAAGTTTTGCCCGTAGAGTTGATAAGCGTTGATTCCGCCCTTATTTACAAGGGGATGGATATTGGCACCGCGAAGCCTGATGCTGATGAATTGCAGGCCGCACCGCACCGATTGCTGGATATTCGTGATCCGGCGCAAGCGTATTCTGCAGCAGATTTTCGTCGCGATGCGCTAGCCGAGATGGCCGATATCACCGCAGCGGGGCGTATCCCGCTGTTAGTGGGTGGCACAATGTTATATTTCAAAGCGTTGCTTGAAGGGTTGTCACCGTTACCGTCGGCAGATCCGGAGGTCAGGGCCAAAATCGAGCAGCAGGCGGCAGAGCTTGGATGGGACGCGTTACACCGACAGCTTCAGGAGATTGACCCGGTAGCTGCAGCGCGGATTCATCCAAATGATCCGCAAAGACTTTCCCGGGCACTGGAAGTTTTTTTCATTTCGGGTAAAACTTTAACGGAGCTGACGCAAACGTCAGGAGATGCTTTGCCGTATGAGGTGCACCAGTTTGCGATCGCTCCGGCGAGTCGTGAATTGCTCCATCAGCGAATTGAGCAGCGTTTTCATCAGATGTTAGCTTCAGGTTTTGAAGCAGAAGTCCGGGCGCTTTTTGCCCGAGGAGATTTGCATACGGATTTGCCTTCCATTCGTTGTGTAGGGTATCGCCAGATGTGGTCATACATTGAAGGCGAAATTTCATACGATGAAATGGTTTATAGAGGTGTTTGCGCCACGAGGCAGTTAGCGAAGCGGCAGATAACCTGGTTGCGTGGTTGGGAAGGGGTGCACTGGCTTGACAGTGAAAAGCCTGACCAGGCGCGAAACGAAGTATTACAGGTTGTTGGTGCTATCGCGAACTGAATGTGTACAATTGAAACGTATCGTGCGCAATTTTTCAGAATCGAAAGGTTCAAAGTACAAATAAGCATATAAGGAAAAGAGAGAATGGCTAAGGGGCAATCTTTACAAGATCCGTTCCTGAACGCACTGCGTCGGGAACGTGTTCCAGTTTCTATTTATTTGGTGAATGGTATTAAGCTGCAAGGTCAAATCGAGTCTTTTGATCAGTTCGTGATCCTGTTGAAAAACACGGTCAGCCAGATGGTTTATAAGCACGCGATTTCTACGGTTGTCCCGTCTCGCCCGGTTTCTCATCACAGTAACAATGCCACCGGCGGCACTGGCAGCAACTACCATCACGGTAGCAACGCGCAGGGTTCATCAGCGCAACAGGACAGCGAAGAAACCGAATAAGGTTTTAGGCTGTTTTACACACGGGGAGCCAGAGATCCTGCGTTCCCCGTTGATATATATTAAGGGGTTGACGCTTGTTTGACCGTTATGATGCCGGTGAGCAGGCGGTACTGGTACACATCTATTTTTCGCAAGACAAAGATATGGAAGACCTCCAGGAGTTTGAATCTCTGGTTTCTTCCGCCGGTGTCGAAGCAATGCAGGTGATTACCGGGAGCCGTAAAGCACCGCACCCGAAGTATTTTGTTGGTGAAGGTAAGGCAATCGAAATTGCCGAAGCCGTAAAAGCGACTGGCGCTGCGGTGGTGATTTTTGATCATGCGCTAAGCCCTGCCCAGGAACGTAACCTGGAACAGTTATGCCAGTGTCTTGTTATCGACAGGACTGGTCTCATTTTAGATATTTTTGCCCAGCGTGCGCGGACCCATGAGGGTAAGTTGCAGGTTGAGCTGGCGCAGTTGCGCCATATGGCTACACGCCTGGTCCGTGGCTGGACTCACCTTGAAAGGCAAAAAGGCGGGATTGGTTTGCGTGGTCCGGGTGAAACCCAGCTCGAAACTGACCGTCGTTTGCTGCGTAATCGCATTTTGCAAATACAGTCGCGCCTGGAAAAAGTTGAAAAGCAACGTGAGCAGGGGCGGCAGTCGCGCAAGAAAGCGGATGTCCCAACCGTATCACTGGTGGGATATACCAACGCCGGAAAATCCACCCTGTTCAACCAGATAACCGAAGCCCGGGTCTACGCAGCGGACCAGCTGTTTGCGACCCTGGACCCAACGCTGCGCCGCATAGACGTTGCGGATGTCGGTGAAACCGTGCTGGCGGATACCGTAGGGTTTATCCGTCATTTGCCGCACGACCTGGTGGCGGCGTTTAAGGCCACTTTGCAGGAGACACGTCAGGCGACCTTGCTGTTGCACGTTATTGATGCGGCAGATTTTCGTGTGCAGGAAAACATCGAGGCTGTCGACACGGTTCTTGAAGAGATCGATGCACATGAAATCCCGACGCTGCTGGTAATGAATAAGATCGATATGCTGGATGATTTTGAACCGCGTATCGACAGAGATGAAGAGAATAAACCCATTCGCGTGTGGGTCTCAGCGCAAACGGGAATTGGCATACCACAGCTTTTTCAGGCTTTGACAGAGCGACTTTCCGGTGAGGTGGCGCAGCATACGTTGCGTCTGCCGCCGCAGGAAGGGCGTCTGAGAAGCCGGTTTTACCAACTTCAGGCAATAGAAAAAGAGTGGATGGAGGAAGACGGTAGCGTAGGTCTGCAAGTACGTATGCCGATCGTAGACTGGCGTCGCCTCTGTAAACAAGAACCGGCACTGGAAGACTATGTTGTCTGACCTGACGGATATGGCCTGAAGATTTTTTCGCCTCTATTCCTCGTGGATTTTATGCGGCAGAAAGGCGGCAAGTCCTGAAATCTCCAGGCGCATAGTCAACTATGTGACTGGGGTTGAAAGACGTAGCCAACGCATCTGCAGCGCAAAAAACGCAGGTATAGCATCGCATAACAAATATGGAGCACAAAAATGGCGTGGAATCAGCCCGGTAATAACGGACAAGACCGCGACCCCTGGGGAAGCAGCAAACCTGGCGGCAACCCAGAGGGAAATGGAAACAAAGGTGGTCGCGATCAGGGACCTCCCGATCTGGATGATATCTTCCGCAAACTGAGTAAAAAACTCGGTGGTTTGGGTGGTGGTAAAGGTACGGGCTCTGGTGGTGGTAGTTCATCACAAGGCCCGCGTCCGCAACTGGGCGGCCGAGTCTTTACTATCGCAGCGGCAGCTATCGTCATTATCTGGGCGGCTAGCGGTTTCTACACCATTAAAGAAGCGGAACGTGGCGTGGTGACACGCTTCGGTAAATTCAGCCATCTGGTTGAGCCGGGTCTGAACTGGAAACCGACCTTTATCGATGAAGTGACTCCGGTCAACGTTGAAGCTGTGCGTGAACTTGCCGCATCCGGCGTGATGCTGACATCAGACGAAAACGTCGTGCGCGTTGAAATGAACGTGCAGTACCGCGTGACCGATCCGCAGCGTTACCTGTTTAGCGTAACCAGCGCGGATGACAGTCTGCGTCAGGCAACCGACAGCGCCCTGCGTGGGGTCATCGGTAAATACACCATGGATCGAATCCTGACCGAAGGGCGTACCGTTATTCGTAGCGATACCCAACGTGAACTGGAAGAAACCATTCGTCCGTACAACATGGGTATCACCCTGCTGGACGTCAACTTCCAGGCAGCGCGTCCGCCGGAAGAGGTAAAAGCGGCGTTTGATGATGCTATCGCAGCGCGTGAAAACGAGCAGCAGTACATCCGTGAAGCAGAAGCGTATACCAACGAAGTTCAGCCACGTGCAAACGGTCAGGCGCAGCGTATTCTGGAAGAAGCGCGTGCGTATAAGACCCAGACCATCCTGGAAGCACAGGGTGAAGTGGCGCGTTTCGCAAAAATTCTGCCGGAATATAAAGCCGCACCGCAGATTACTCGCGAGCGTCTGTATATCGAAACCATGGAAAAAGTGCTGAGCCATACCCGTAAAGTCCTGGTTAACGATAAGGGCAGCAATCTGATGGTTCTGCCGCTGGATCAGATGCTGAAAGGCGGTAATGCGCCAGCAGCGAAGAGCGACAGCAGTTCAAATCTGCTGCGTCTGCCACCGGTAACGTCTTCCGGTACTGGAGCAAGCAACACCTCGTCCACCAGTCAGGGCGATATTATGGACCAACGCCGCGCGAACGCGCAGCGTAACGACTACCAGCGTCAGGGGGAATAACGATGCGTAAGTCAGTTATTGCGATTATCATCATCGTTCTGGTAGTTCTGTTCATGTCTGTCTTTGTGGTCAAAGAAGGCGAGCGCGGTATTACCCTGCGCTTTGGGAAAGTTCTGCGTGACGATGACAACAAACCGCTGGTCGTTGCACCAGGCCTGCACTTCAAGATTCCGTTTATTGAATCCGTGAAGATGCTGGATGCGCGTATTCAGACCATGGACAACCAGGCCGATCGCTTTGTGACCAAAGAGAAGAAAGACCTGATCGTTGACTCTTACATCAAGTGGCGCATCAGTGACTTTAGCCGCTACTACCTGGCAACGGGCGGTGGCGATGTTTCTCAGGCAGAAGTGTTGTTGAAACGTAAGTTCTCTGACCGTCTGCGTTCTGAAATCGGTCGTCTGGACGTGAAAGATATCGTTACCGATTCCCGCGGTCGTTTGACCCTGGAAGTCCGTGACGCGCTGAACTCCGGTTCTGCTGGCACAGAAGATGAAGTCGCGACTCCGGCGGCGGATAGCGCGATCGCCGAAGCGGCTGAACGTGTGCAGGCTGAAACGAACGGTAAAGTCCCGGTCATCAACCCGAACAGTATGGCGGCACTGGGTATCGAAGTGGTCGATGTGCGTATCAAGCAAATCAACCTGCCAGCTGAAGTGTCCGAGGCTATTTACAACCGTATGCGCGCTGAGCGTGAAGCGGTAGCGCGTCGCCATCGTTCACAGGGTCAGGAAGAAGCGGAAAAACTGCGTGCAACAGCGGACTATGAAGTCACTAAAACGCTGGCAGAATCTGAGCGTCAGGGCCGCATTATGCGCGGTGAAGGCGATGCAGAAGCCGCTAAATTGTTTGCCGATGCGTTCAGTCAGGATCCTGATTTCTACGCCTTCATCCGTAGCCTGCGCGCTTACGAGAAGAGCTTCGAAGGAAACCAGGATGTCATGGTCATGAGCCCGGACAGCGATTTCTTCCGCTACATGAAGACGCCGAATAGCGCAACACGCTAAAATAGCGCCAGCGGTTTTAGACCAGCAAAACCACCGGCATCCCCAGGGATGCGGTGGTTTTCTTTTTATATAAGGACGACGGATGAACTCAACAATTGTGCTGGCGCTCGCGCTGGTTTTGGTGCTGGAAGGCTTGGGTCCTATGCTGTATCCCCGCGCCTGGAAGAAAATGATCTCGGCGATGGCACAACTTCCTGAAAATATTTTGCGTCGTTTTGGTGGAGGTCTTGTGGTCGCGGGCGTGGTCGTCTACTACATGTTGAGGAAAACGATTGGCTGATCAATAAGTAGACTAATTTGCAGATTTTTGGATGCAAAAAGTGCTGTATATCTGAAAAAGCGGTGGTAGAATCCATTTTTAAGCAAACGGTGATTTTGAAAAATGGGTAACAACGTCGTCGTACTGGGCACCCAATGGGGTGACGAAGGTAAAGGGAAGATCGTCGATCTTCTGACTGAACGGGCTAAATATGTTGTACGCTACCAGGGCGGTCACAACGCAGGCCATACTCTCGTAATCAACGGTGAAAAAACCGTCCTCCATCTTATTCCATCAGGTATTCTTCGCGAGAATGTAACCAGCATCATCGGTAACGGTGTTGTACTGTCTCCATCCGCGCTGATGAAAGAGATGAAAGGGCTGGAAGATCGTGGTATCCCGGTTCGTGAGCGCCTGCTGCTGTCTGAAGCGTGTCCGCTGATCCTTGATTATCATGTTGCGTTGGATAACGCTCGTGAGAAAGCGCGCGGTGAGAAAGCGATCGGTACCACCGGTCGTGGTATCGGCCCGGCTTATGAAGATAAAGTGGCTCGTCGCGGTCTGCGCGTTGGCGATCTGTTTGATAAAGTAACTTTCGCTGAAAAACTGAAAGAAGTGATGGAATATCACAACTTCCAGTTGGTGAATTTCTACAAAGTTGAAGCAGTTGACTACCAGAAAGTGCTGGATGATGTGATGGCGATTGCCGACATCCTGACGTCTATGGTTGTTGATGTTTCCGATCTGCTGGACCAGGCGCGTAAGCGTGGCGATTTTGTCATGTTTGAAGGTGCGCAGGGTACCCTGCTGGATATCGACCACGGTACCTATCCGTACGTAACGTCTTCCAACACCACTGCTGGTGGCGTGGCGACCGGCTCCGGCCTGGGCCCGCGTTATGTGGACTACGTTCTGGGTATCATCAAAGCTTACTCTACCCGTGTAGGTGCAGGTCCGTTCCCGACTGAATTGTTTGATGATGTCGGCGAGTTCCTGTGCAAACAAGGTAACGAGTATGGCGCAACGACGGGTCGTCGTCGTCGTACCGGTTGGCTGGACTCCGTGGCTGTACGTCGTGCAGTACAGATTAACTCCCTGTCTGGCTTCTGCCTGACCAAACTGGACGTCCTGGACGGTTTGAAAGAGGTTAAAATCTGTGTTGCTTACCGTATGCCGGATGGCCGTGAAGTCACGACTACTCCGCTGGCAGCAGACGACTGGAAAGGTATTGAGCCGATTTACGAAACCATGCCTGGCTGGTCTGAATCCACCTTTGGTGTGAAGGATCGTAGCGGTCTGCCGCAGGCAGCACTGAACTACATCAAGCGTATTGAAGAACTGACCGGTGTGCCGATTGATATTATCTCAACTGGCCCAGACCGTACTGAAACCATGATCCTGCGCGACCCGTTCGACGCATAATTCTGGTTACAGCGTAGCGTCAAATGGCGCTGCGCTTGCACTAATTTAGGCCGGGTGAGGCGCTTTGCATCAGAATCCGGCTTAAAATCACGTAGGTTCCTCGCTTTTTTCCTTCCCGAACTGAAATAAATTAGCGACCTGGCTGGTGGCTGGTTTATCATCAATATAAATAATACTACCAGGCTTATCCGTTTTATCCCTTTTCCTGAGGTTGATGTGCAGTTAACAAGTTTCACCGATTACGGATTACGTGCGCTAATCTACATGGCGTCGCTACCCGAAGGACGTATGACCAGTATTTCTGAGGTGACAGAAGTCTACGGCGTGTCCCGTAATCATATGGTCAAAATAATCAATCAACTTAGCCGGGCGGGCTTCGTTACTGCTATTCGTGGAAAAAATGGCGGCATCCGCCTGGGCAAACCGGCTAAGGCTATTGGAATTGGTGATGTGGTTCGCGAGCTGGAACCCTTATCGCTGGTTAACTGTAGCAGCGAGTTTTGCCACATTACCCCTGCCTGCCGACTCAAGCAGGCGCTTTCTAAGGCAGTGCAAAGTTTTCTCACGGAACTGGACAACTACACACTTGCTGATTTGGTTGAAGAGAATCAACCGCTTTATAAATTATTGCTGGTGGAGTGACGAAAATCTTCATCAGAGCTGACAATGGAGGAACCTCGATGTCACAAGATCCTTTCCAGGAACGCGAAGCTGAAAAATACGCGAACCCTATCCCGAGCCGGGAATTTATCCTCGAACATTTAACTAAACGTGAAAAACCGGCCAACCGCGATGAGCTGGCCGCTGAACTCAACATTGAAGGTGAAGAGCAGCTGGAAGCGCTGCGTCGCCGCCTGCGCGCGATGGAGCGTGACGGGCAACTGGTCTTTACCCGTCGTCAGTGCTACGCGCTGCCGGAGCGTCTTGACCTGCTAAAAGGCACCGTTATTGGCCATCGTGATGGCTACGGTTTCTTGCGCGTCGAAGGACGCAAAGATGATTTGTACCTGTCCAGCGAGCAGATGAAAACCTGCATTCATGGCGATCAGGTACTGGCACAACCGCTGGGTGCAGATCGTAAAGGTCGCCGCGAAGCACGTATCGTGCGCGTGCTGGTACCGAAAACCAGCCAGATTGTTGGTCGCTACTTTACTGACGCGGGTGTGGGATTTGTCGTACCGGACGATAGCCGACTGAGTTTTGACATCCTGATCCCGCCTGAAGAGGTGATGGGTGCCCGTATGGGCTTTGTGGTGGTGGTTGAACTCACCCAGCGCCCGACTCGCCGTACCAAAGCGGTGGGTAAAATTGTCGAAGTGCTGGGCGATAATATGGGCACCAGCATGGCCGTTGATATGGCTCTGCGTACTCATGAAATTCCCTATATCTGGCCGCAGGCAGTAGAGAAACAGGTCGCCGGCCTGAAAGAAGAAGTGCCGGAAGAGGCGAAAGTCGGGCGTGTTGATTTGCGCGATTTACCGCTGGTTACTATCGATGGTGAAGATGCGCGTGACTTTGACGATGCCGTTTACTGCGAGAAAAAGCGTGGCGGCGGCTGGCGTTTATGGGTGGCGATTGCTGACGTAAGTTATTACGTTCGCCCACCGACCCCGCTGGACCAGGAAGCCCGTAGCCGCGGTACATCCGTGTACTTCCCATCGCAGGTTGTTCCAATGCTGCCGGAAGTGCTGTCAAACGGATTGTGTTCGCTCAACCCGCAGGTGGACAGGCTGTGTATGGTCTGTGAAATGACCATTTCGTCGAAAGGTCGCTTAACCGGCTTTAAATTCTACGAAGCGGTAATGAGCTCCCATGCGCGCCTGACTTACACCAAAGTCTGGCACATGCTACAGGGTGACCAGGAGCTGCGTGAACAGTACGCGCCGCTGGTTAAACACATTGAAGAGCTACATAACCTCTACAAAGTACTAGATAAAGCGCGGGAAGAGCGCGGCGGTATCTCGTTTGAGAGTGAAGAGGCGAAGTTTATCTTCAATGCTGAACGCCGTATTGAGCGTATTGAGCAGACGCAGCGTAATGACGCGCACAAACTGATTGAAGAGTGCATGATCATGGCGAATATCTCAGCGGCGCGATTCGTTGAGAAAGCCAAAGAGCCTGCGCTGTTCCGTATTCACGATAAGCCAACGACCGAAGCGATTAACTCTTTCCGCTCGGTACTGGCCGAGCTGGGGCTGGAGCTGCCTGGTGGTAACAAACCAGAGCCGCGTGATTATGCCGAACTGCTGGAGTCGATTGCTGATCGACCTGACGCAGAAATGCTGCAAACTATGCTGCTGCGTTCGATGAAGCAGGCGATTTACGATCCGGAAAACCGCGGTCACTTTGGTCTGGCGCTGCAATCTTATGCACACTTTACCTCGCCGATCCGTCGATACCCGGACCTCTCGTTGCACCGTGCAATCAAGTATCTGCTGGCGCAGGAGCAGGGTCATAAAGGTAACACCACGGAAACGGGTGGCTACCATTATTCGATGGAAGAGATGCTGCAACTGGGCCAGCACTGTTCGATGGCAGAGCGCCGTGCTGACGAAGCCACGCGCGATGTTTCCGACTGGCTGAAGTGCGACTTTATGCTGGATCAGGTCGGTAATGTCTTTAAGGGCGTTATTGCCAGCGTGACGGGTTTTGGCTTCTTTGTTCGTCTTGATGAGCTGTTTATCGACGGTCTGGTGCATGTCTCCTCGCTGGATAACGATTACTATCGTTTTGACCAGGTAGGGCAACGCCTGACTGGCGAATCCAGCGGTCAGATGTATCGTCTTGGCGATCGTGTAGAAGTCCGTGTGGAAGCCGTCAATATGGACGAGCGCAAAATCGACTTTAGTCTGATTTCCAGCGAACGAGCGCCGCGCAACGAGGGTAAAACCGCGCGCGAAAAAGCCAAAAAAGGCGATGCAGGTAAGAATACCGGTAAACGTCGTCAGATGGGCAAAAAGGTGAATTTCGAGCCGGACAGTGCTTTCCGCGGTGAGAAAAAAGGCAGAGCCAAACCTCAGGCGGATAAGAATGCGGCTGAGAAAAAAGGCGACAAAAAAGCGAAAAAGCCATCGGCGAAAACGCTTAAAATCGCTGCCGCCACCAAAGCCAAACGCGCGGCGAAAAAGAAAGTCACGGAATAAGCCATAAACCGTAAGCCGGGTGGCCAGCGTGTCGCCCGGCGTTACACCTAAACTATTAACGAGTACATTCATGAGTGAAATGATTTACGGCATCCATGCGGTGCAGGCTCTGTTGGAGCGTGCGCCTGAGCGCTTTCAGGACGTCTTTATTCTCAAAGGTCGTGAAGATAAACGTCTGCTGCCGCTGATCCATGCACTGGAAGCACAGGGTGTTGTCATCCAGTTAGCTAACCGCCAGTTCCTGGATGAGAAAAGTGAGGGTGCGGTTCATCAGGGGATTATTGCGCGCGTGAAGCCGGGTCGTCAGTATCAGGAAAACGATCTCCCGGATCTGATTGCTACGCTCGATCAGCCGTTCTTTTTGATCCTCGATGGCGTCACCGATCCGCATAACCTGGGCGCATGCCTGCGTAGCGCAGACGCTGCCGGTGTGCATGCGGTTATCGTGCCGAAAGATCGTTCTGCACAATTGAATGCGACGGCGAAAAAAGTTGCCTGTGGCGCGGCAGAAAGCGTACCGCTGATCCGCGTGACCAACCTGGCGCGCACCATGCGTATGTTGCAAGAAGAGAACATCTGGATCGTTGGTACCGCAGGCGAAGCTGACCATACGTTGTATCAGAGCAAAATGACCGGACGTCTGGCGCTGGTAATGGGCGCAGAGGGCGAAGGTATGCGTCGCCTGACCCGTGAACACTGCGATGAACTGATCAGCATCCCAATGGCCGGGAGCGTTTCATCGCTTAACGTCTCAGTCGCGACGGGAATTTGCCTGTTTGAAGCTGTTCGTCAGCGCGGGTAATTGATTCCCTCTTCTCTTAAGCCATCCTTCGGGATGGCTTTTTTGTGACCTTTATCCCAGGCACTCTCTTCTCTGACTGGCCATACTTATGGCGACGGCCATTGACGGAGGGAGACACAATGCACTGGCAAACGCATACCGTTTTTAACCAACCTGTACCGCTCAATAACAGCAATTTATACCTGTCCGATGGCGCACTGTGTGAAGCCGTTGCTCGCGAAGGCGCGGGCTGGGACAGCGATCTTCTCGCCAGTATTGGCCAGCAATTAGGGACCGCAGAATCGCTCGAGCTGGGCCGCCTGGCCAATACCTTTCCCCCCGAATTATTGCGTTACGATCCGCAGGGGCAGCGCCTGGATGATGTGCGGTTTCATCCCGCCTGGCATTTACTGATGCAGGGATTGTGCGCAAATCGCGTGCATAACCTGGCCTGGGAAGAGGAGGCGAGGCAGGGCTCGTTTGTTGCCCGGGCGGCACGTTTTATGCTGCATGCGCAGGTGGAGGCGGGCACCTTGTGCCCGATAACCATGACCTTTGCCGCCACGCCGCTGTTACTGCAGATGCTACCTTCACAATTTCATGACTGGTTTACCCCTCTGCGCAGCGATCGCTATGACTCACATTTGCTGCCCGGTGGACAAAAGCGTGGGGTGCTGATTGGTATGGGAATGACGGAGAAGCAAGGGGGTTCAGATGTGCTGAGCAATACCACTCAGGCTGAGCGTCTTGCAGATGGCTCATATCGCCTGGTGGGACATAAATGGTTTTTCTCCGTGCCGCAAAGCGATGCCCATTTGGTGCTGGCGCAGACAAAGGGGGGATTATCCTGCTTTTTTGTACCGCGATTCTTACCTGATGGTCGACGCAACGCCATCCGCCTTGAACGCCTGAAAGATAAGCTCGGTAACCGTTCTAATGCCAGCTGTGAGGTTGAGTTTCAGGATGCCATCGGCTGGTTGCTGGGCGAGGAAGGGGAAGGTATTCGCCACATCCTGAAAATGGGCGGTATGACGCGTTTCGACTGCGCGCTGGGTAGTCACAGCATGATGCGACGCGCTTTTTCCGTGGCGATTTATCATGCACATCAGCGGCAGGTATTTGGTAAACCTTTGATCGAACAACCGATGATGCGTCAGGTACTAAGCCGAATGGCGTTGCAGTTGGAAGGGCAGACCGCGTTACTGTTTCGGCTGGCGCGAGCCTGGGATCGCCGCACCGATACGAAAGAAGCCCTGTGGGCCAGATTATTCACACCCGCAGCGAAATTTGCCATCTGCAAAAATGGCATGCCGTTTGTTGCCGAGGCCATGGAAGTGCTGGGTGGGGTGGGATATTGCGAAGAAAGTGAGTTGCCCCGTTTGTACCGTGAAATGCCGGTGAACAGTATCTGGGAGGGTTCCGGCAACATTATGTGTCTTGATGTATTGCGGGTGCTGACGAAACAACCCGGCATGTACGATATGCTCAGTGAGGCTTTTGCTGAAGTAAAAGGGCAAGATCGTCATTACGATCGGATGGTGCGTCAGTTACAGCAACACCTACGTAAGCCCAGTGAGGCGTTGGCGAGGGAGATTACGCAGCAGCTTTTTCTACTCGGGTGTGGCGCGCAGATATTGCGTTATGCCTCTCCGCCAGTGGCGCAGGCCTGGTGTCAGATGATGCTGGATACGCGTGGTGTAAAACAGTTGTCTGCACAGGTGCAGAGTGATTTGCTACTGCGGGCGACGGGAGGAATACGGTAATACTGTGCCAGATGGCGATGCTGTCGCGTCGTATCCTGCCTACGTTCAATACAGGCAGGATACGTTTACGCCATCCGGCAATCTGTTATGCATAAAGTATGGCCTGTACGCGCCAGTTATCTGGCTGCTGTTCTTCATACATCTGAATAATCCGGTACCATGAGGCACCTTGTTCATCCGCTTTTAACGCCACAATGCGTTCTACGTCCTGCGGGTTTCCTGCAATGTTACTGACCGATATCAGGCCAATTTCGTTCAGGCCTGTTACGCAGTCAGCACTGGCGAACTCGGCAGACTGCGCCGTTGTACCGACCAGTCCGGCAGAAAGCAGCAGTGAGGATAAGGCAAGTGATTGTTTCATCGTCAGCTCCATTATTCGTACCCCTACACATGGCAGGGCATTCCATCGCGATAATAAACCTCAAGCTCCCTGCTGTTGGTTTATTGTGCACAGGTAAACGCATAGGGGCGCAAAGCAATGTAAAGCTGACTAAATTTCAACCCAATGTTATTTACGATACAAAATAGCTTGTGAATACCATTGGCCTGTCACGATGGTCTCATCAACTAATAAGACCACGTAATAATCAGCTTTAGCCGCGACGGCTTTGGCACGGATCTCTGCCAGCGCATCATCTGGAGAGCCTCTTACCAGCGCATTGACTGTCCCTATTCGCTGCAACCCGTTGCTCTGGTCGCGGCGGATCTCTTGCGGGTGGTCGGCTACGGGCGGTGCAGGTTGTGGTGTACCCTGTAGCACACTACAGGCGCTTAAAAACGTCACCAGCAACAAAGAGGCAAACCGACGCATAACTCTATCTCGTTTCCTGATAGCCATAGTGTAGTGCCTTATTAAATTCCCTTTAGGGGAATGTTCCCGAATTGTTATCTCTCACGCGATTTTCGAATGAAAATGTTGCGAAAGCGTAACCCAGTTCTCAACATTATGAATCATTGCTGAACACATTCACTTGCGTTAAGTATTTCTCCATGGCATACCAGAAAAAAAGAGGCGACAAATGATCGAAATTGAAACACGCCAGCTGGCTGGTATCCCTGTCCTGCACGCCGTTCCTGCGGGTAAACGCGAGTGCTCACTCCCTTGTATTATCTTCTATCACGGGTTTACCTCTTCAAGTCTGGTCTACAGCTATTTTGCCGTTGCTCTGGCACAGGCCGGATTCCGGGTCGTGATGCCTGATGCGCCCGATCATGGCGCACGCTCCACGAGTGACGCTCAGGGGAGAATGTATCGCTTCTGGCAGATTTTGCAGCAAAATATGCAGGAGTTTACGACGTTACGTGCGGCGCTGGTGGCAGAAAATTGGCTATCAGATGAACGTCTTGCCGTCGGGGGTGCCTCAATGGGGGCAATGACGGCTCTGGGCATTATGGCACGTCATCCTGACGTAAAATGTGCAGCGAGCCTGATGGGGTCGGGTTATTTTACCCGGCTTGCACAAACGCTTTTTCCCCCTGTAGCGGTTCAGACGCCAGAACAGCAGGCGGAATTTGATAAGATTATCGGCCCGCTAGCCGAGTGGGATGTCACACACCAGTTGCAACGTCTGGCCGACAGACCATTGCTGTTGTGGCATGGCCAGGATGACGATGTGGTTCCGGCTGTGGAAACGTTCCGTTTGCAGCAGGCGTTAATTCAGGCAGGTCTGGATAACCATCTGACCTGCCTGTGGGAAGCGGGTGTCCGACACCGCATCACGCCAGAAGCGCTCGCTGCGACAGTATCGTTTTTCCGCCAGCACCTTTAAACGCGCATAATGTTCACGCCCTGAGCCTCAAGTTGTTGCAGAATCTCAGGGTTAGCATTTTTGCCGGTAATCAGCATATCGATTTGATCGGCGCGACTGAACAACATCCCCGCACGCTCACCAACTTTACTGCTATCGACCAGCACCACCAGTTTGCCGACCACGTTGAGCATCTTTTGCTCTGCCATCGCCGTCAGCATATCGGTTTTATACAGTCCATCTGCGGTCAGTCCTTTACCACTCGTAAACATCCAGTGTCCGGCATACAGGCTATTTTCGCTGCCCTGCGGGCTAAGCGTGATGGATTGGCTCTTGTTGTATTGCCCTCCCATGATGATCACACTGTCATGCTCCTGGTCGATCAGATAGTTTGCCAGCGGCAGATAATTCGTGATGATCTGCACGGGTTTGCCACACATTTCGCGACCCAGCAGGAAGGCGGTTGAGCCGCAGTTGATCACCACGCTTTCTCCGGCATTCACTAGCTGGGATGCCGCTTTGGCAATGCGAACTTTTTCATCGTGATTCTGTGCCTGGTGCAGATTCATCGGTGTCCAGCGTGGGCGCTGCTGGGTAATGGCTTCTGCGCCGTTACGGACTTTTTTGAGTTTGCCGCTTTCGTCGAGTTTGTTGATATCCCTGCGTGCTGTGGCCGGTGAAATCCCCAGGCGCTCAATCACGTTCTCAACGGTAACAAAGCCCAATTGCGCCAGCATATCCAGCAATATTTGATGTCTTTGTGCTTCAGTCATGAGCTATTCCGATACAAATTGATTTGAAAAGATGATATTTGAAATAGCCTGGAAATACTAAGTAAATGGGAAAAAATGCCGGGAGAAACCGGCATTTTGTGTGGATCACAGGAAGGATTTAAACGGTAAATCCGGCTCAATCGTGAAGCAGTCATCAAAGCCGCGCGGATAGTGATATTCAAAGTTATCTTTGTCCAGCGGCCAGGTGAACTTGCCGCCGACCTGCCAGATAAACGGCTTAAAGCCATACTTCAGCCGATCTTTTTTCATGTTCCACAGGACGCGGATCTCCTGTGGATCAGCCTGAAAGTTTGACCAGATATCATGATGGAAAGGGATCACCACTTTTGTATTTAAGGATTCCGCCATACGCAGTATGTCGGAGCTGGTCATCTTGTCCGTAATCCCACGCGGGTTTTCACCGTAGGAGCCGAGCGCGACGTCGATCTGATGCTCGTTGCCATGCTTTGCATAGTAGTTGGAATAGTGCGAGTCTCCGCTGTGGTACAACGTGCCGCCCGGAGTCTTGAACAGATAGTTGACCGCGCGTGCATCCATGCCATCTGGCAGCACGCCAGCGGCTTTCTGATCGGCTGGCAGGGTGATTAACGCAGTACGATCAAATGCGTCAAGCGCATGAATTTCAATATCTTTCACGTTAACCACATCGCCGGGTTTTACCACGATGCAGCGCTCTTGTGGTACACCCCAACCGATCCACAGATCGACACAGGTTTGCGGTCCGATAAACGGTACGTCGTCTGCACAATTCTGCATGATGGCGGCGGCGACATTCACATCAATGTGATCGTTATGATCGTGCGTAGCAAGAACCGCGTCGATCTGACGAATAGCAAACGGATCAAGGACAAACGGCGTAGTGCGCAGGTTGGGTTGTAGTTTCTTTACACCCGCCATGCGCTGCATTTGGTGGCCGGTTTTCATCAGTGGATTGCCGTGGCTTTGTTTACCGGTGCCGCACCAGAAATCGACGCAGACGTTAGTCCCGCCTTCCGACTTCAGCCAAATTCCAGTACAGCCAAGCCACCACATCGCAAAGGTGCCTGGTGCAACCTGTTCCTGCTCGATCTCTTCATTCAGCCAGCTTCCCCACTCCGGGAATGTGCTCAGGATCCATGATTCACGCGTGATGCTTTTTACTTTACTCATCGCAATTACCTTCATGTTTGTTCAAGTTGAATCAAATTGTGATTTGTTTTGATTGATACTGACATCATTTTATCAAGAAGGCAATGTGCTGATTTTTCTTATTCAGCGGGTAAGTGTGAGGAAATCACTACATAGCAGGATGATTTGTAAGAAATGAATTTTTGTATTTTATTGTTTTAATGAGGTTTATTTTTTATTTTCTGAATAAAGATTAAAACCATGCTGCAAGCAAGAGAATTATTTGCGTACTGCATCACATTTAATCAAATTCAATCTTGTTGTGATTACTTTTGAAAACTAGAGTGAGAGCACAACATCCTGGGCATCTGTAATGAATGTTCAGCAACTTCGTCTTCTGGAGATCGTTATGGAGATCCTCTACAACATCTTTACCGTCTTTTTTAATCAGGTTATGACTAACGCCCCACTGCTGCTGGGTATCGTGACCTGTCTCGGCTACATCTTGCTGCGTAAAAGCGTCAGCGTAATTATTAAAGGCACGATCAAAACGATCATCGGCTTTATGTTGCTGCAGGCAGGGTCCGGCATCCTGACCAGCACGTTCAAACCGGTAGTGGCTAAGATGTCTGAGGTCTATGGCATCAACGGGGCGATTTCAGATACCTATGCCTCAATGATGGCGACCATTGAACGCATGGGGGATGCCTATAGCTGGGTGGGGTATGCGGTGCTGTTAGCGCTGGCGCTGAATATTTGTTACGTACTGCTACGGCGTATTACCGGTATCCGCACCATCATGCTGACCGGACACATCATGTTCCAGCAGGCGGGGCTGATTGCGGTTTCTCTGTATATCTTTGGTTACCCGATGTGGACCACCATTATCTGTACGGCGGTACTGGTGTCGCTCTATTGGGGTATTACCTCCAACATGATGTATAAGCCGACGCAAGACGTGACTGACGGCTGCGGCTTCTCTATTGGTCACCAGCAGCAGTTCGCCTCCTGGATTGCTTACAAAATTGCCCCCTATCTCGGTAAGAAAGAAGAGAGTGTCGAAGACCTTAAACTGCCGGGCTGGCTGAATATTTTCCATGACAACATCGTTTCAACCGCGATCGTGATGACCCTCTTCTTCGGTGCAATCCTGCTCTCTTTTGGCATTGATGTGGTCCAGGCGATGGCGGGAAAGACGCACTGGACGGTGTATATCCTGCAAACCGGTTTCTCGTTCGCTGTTGCCATTTTCATCATCACCCAGGGTGTACGTATGTTCGTTGCTGAACTTTCAGAAGCGTTCAACGGTATTTCTCAACGTTTGATTCCTGGGGCGGTCCTGGCGATTGACTGTGCGGCGATATACAGCTTTGCCCCAAACGCTGTGGTCTGGGGTTTTATGTGGGGCACCATCGGTCAACTGATTGCTGTTGGCATTCTGGTAGGTCTCGGCTCTTCCATTCTGATTATCCCCGGCTTTATTCCAATGTTCTTCTCTAACGCCACTATCGGCGTATTTGCCAACCATTTTGGCGGCTGGCGAGCGGCGCTCAAGATTTGTCTGGTGATGGGCATGATTGAAATATTCGGCTGCGTCTGGGCAGTAAAACTCACCGGTATGAGCGCCTGGATGGGGATGGCTGACTGGTCGATTCTGGCCCCGCCTATGATGCAGGGTTTTGCCTCTATCGGGCTGATTTTTATGGCCGTCATTATTCTGATTGCACTGGCTTATATGTTTTTCGCAGGACGCACCTTGCGCGCTGAGGAAGACGCAGAAAAACAACTGGCAGAACACTCTGCTTAATAAGGAGTTCCGATTATGACCGTACGTATTCTGGCTGTATGTGGCAACGGACAGGGCAGTTCCATGATCATGAAAATGAAGGTGGATCAGTTTTTAACTCAGTCAAATATTGACCACACGGTGAACAGCTGCGCAGTGGGTGAGTATAAAAGTGAACTGAGCGGCGCGGACATCATCATCGCCTCTACCCATATCGCCGGCGAAATTACCGTTTCTGGCAATAAGTATGTAGTAGGGGTACGCAACATGCTGTCTCCCGCTGATTTTGGTCCAAAACTGCTGGAAGTGATTAAAGAACACTTTCCGCAGGACGTGAAGTAAGGACGCGGAATATGAAACTACGTGATTCGCTGGCGGACAATAATTCCATCCTTTTGCAAGCTGAGGTCAGTAGCTGGCAGGAAGCGGTAAAACTCAGTGTTGATTTGCTGGTTAAGGCTGATGTGGTCGAGCCACGCTACTACCAGGCCATTCTCGACGGGGTTGCACAGCACGGTCCTTACTTTGTGATTGCCCCAGGGCTGGCTATGCCGCATGGCCGTCCTGAAGAGGGGGTTAAAAAAACCGGTTTTGCGTTGGTCACGCTGAAAACGCCGTTAGTGTTCAACCATGAAGATAACGACCCGGTCGACATCCTGATAACGATGGCCGCGGTTGACGCTAATACGCATCAGGAAGTCGGCATCATGCAGATCGTTAACCTGTTTGACGATGAAGCCAATTTTGACCGCTTACGTGCCTGCCGCACCGCGCAGGAAGTGCTGGATTTAATTGATAACGCCACTGCGGCGGCTGTTTAAAGGAACAATAAAATGTCATTACCTATGTTGCAGGTTGCGCTGGATAACCAATCAATGGCTTCTGCGTATGAAACGACGCGGCTGATTGCCGAAGAGGTGGATATTATTGAGGTCGGCACCATCCTTTGTATTGCTGAAGGTGTGCGTGCCGTTCGCGATCTGAAGGCGCTCTATCCACATAAAATTGTGCTGGCGGATGCCAAAATTGCCGATGCGGGAAAAATCCTCTCCCGCATGTGCTTTGAAGCCAATGCCGACTGGGTCACGGTGATTTGCTGTGCAGATATCAACACCGCCAAAGGTGCGCTGGAAGTGGCGCACGAGTTTAACGGCGACGTACAGATTGAACTGACTGGCTATTGGACGTGGGAACAAGCACAAGAGTGGCGCGAAGCCGGTATTGGGCAGGTGGTATATCACCGCAGCCGCGATGCGCAGGCGGCCGGTGTGGCATGGGGAGAGGCGGATATCAGTGCCATCAAACGTCTGTCTGATATGGGCTTTAAGGTCACCGTTACCGGGGGCCTGGCGCTGGAAGACCTGCCGCTGTTCCAGGGGATTCCGATTCATGTCTTTATTGCCGGTCGCAGCATTCGCGACGCTGTGTCTCCGGTGGAGGCTGCGCGTCAGTTCAAACGTTCCATCGCCCAACTGTGGGGATAAGGAGCGGATATGTTGTCGAAACAGGTCCCGCTCGGTATTTATGAAAAAGCGCTCCCCGGTGGGGAGTGCTGGCTGGAACGCTTGCAGCTGGCGAAGGAACTGGGCTTTGACTTTGTTGAAATGTCGGTAGATGAAACCGACGCCCGCCTGGCGCGTCTTGACTGGAGCCGCGAGCAGAGACTGGCGCTGGTGGCCGCTATCGCCGAGACAGGGATACGGGTACCGTCCATGTGCCTGAGTGCGCATCGTCGTTTCCCGCTCGGTAGCGAAGATGACGTAGTGCGTGCGCAGGGGCTGGAGATCATGCGTAAAGCCATTCAGTTTGCCCAGGACATCGGTATTCGCGTGATCCAACTGGCGGGCTATGACGTCTACTATCAGGAAGCCAATAACGAGACGCGCCGTCGCTTCCGTGACGGGCTGAAAGAGAGCGTCGAGATGGCAAGTCGTGCGCAGGTGACGCTGGCGATGGAGATCATGGATTATCCGTTGATGAATTCGATCAGCAAGGCGCTGGGTTATGCCCACTACCTCAACAATCCGTGGTTCCAGCTCTATCCTGACATTGGCAATTTGTCGGCGTGGGATAATGACGTACAGATGGAACTGCAGGCGGGAATGGGCCATATCGTCGCCGTACACGTGAAAGATACCAAACCTGGCGTATTCAAAAATGTGCCGTTTGGTGAAGGGGTTGTTGATTTCGAACGCTGTTTCGAGACGCTCAAGCAGAGTGGGTATTGCGGGCCATACCTGATTGAGATGTGGAGTGAAACGGCGGATAACCCTGCGCTAGAAGTAGCGAAGGCGCGCGACTGGGTGAAGGCGCGGATGGCCAGTGCCGGTCTGATGGAGGCAACGTGATACAAGAGCTCAGGCAGCAGGTTTTTGCGGCTAACATGGACCTTCCACGCTACGGGCTGGTGACCTTTACCTGGGGAAACGTCAGCGCCATCAATCGTGAACATGGGCTGGTGGTGATTAAACCCAGCGGCGTCGACTACCGAACGATGAAAGTGGACGACATGGTGGTAGTCGATCTGGACGGCAACGTGGTGGAGGGACGCTATCGTCCTTCTTCAGATACCGCCACCCATCTGGCGCTGTATCGCCGTTATCCGTCGCTTGGCGGCGTGGTGCATACCCACTCAACTCATGCCACAGCGTGGGCGCAGGCGGGTCTGGCAATACCTGCGCTTGGCACGACGCATGCGGATTACTTCTTTGGCGATATTCCCTGTACCCGGGCTTTAACTGAAGCTGAAGTTCAGGATGAGTATGAGCTGAATACCGGTAGGGTGATTGTTGAAACGTTGGGGGAGGTCGAACCTTTACATACGCCAGGCGTCGTCGTGTATCAGCATGGCCCGTTTGCCTGGGGCAAAGATGCTCACGATGCGGTACATAACGCGGTGGTGATGGAAGAGGTGGCAAAAATGGCGTGGATTGCGCGTGGCATTAATCCGGCGCTAAACCCCATCGACGATTATC
Organism: Citrobacter sp. RHBSTW-00671; assembly: GCF_014103415.1. Classification (NCBI taxonomy): domain Bacteria; kingdom Pseudomonadati; phylum Pseudomonadota; class Gammaproteobacteria; order Enterobacterales; family Enterobacteriaceae; genus Citrobacter; species Citrobacter sp. RHBSTW-00671. The sequence goes on along the minus strand of NZ_JABXPR010000003.1, from coordinate 97,048 downwards.
TGATGAATAAGCATTTTATGCGTAAGCATGGTCCAAACGCCTATTATGGACAGAAGTAACGGCTAAGTCCTGGAGCCAAGTCATTCAGGGGATGTTATCGATCTGGCTTCAGGGCTTTTTTGCAAAAAAAGCCCCCAATAAAGGGGGCAAGTCAAACTGTGGCAATGTTCTCGTTGGTTATTTCCGGGTGCTAGCGATAAATGTCTGCGCTGGCGTGTATGTTGCCATTACTACCGGGCTCTCTGATGAGGATCTCGTGGTAGTAAGTTGCGCCTTGCGCATCTGTCTCTTCGTTCAGAGCCTGAGTGGCTTCACTTTCAGTGGCGAAGTTATGATTTATGTAAATTACGCCTAAGCTCTGTACATCATCCATATTTCTGGCCTGATGATTGTCAATTTTGATGGCTGCCATTGCATTTGCGCTCAGCAAAAGCACAGCCAGAAGGGTCAAAACACGGGCTCGCATAGGTACCTCCTCGACTGCGGTCTTTGGTTGCTTGTCTCCTGTGAGTCGTTAGCTTCTGATGTAATTTTAACCGTAACCAACGTAGTCGATAGCGACCATTTCTGATGCAGTTGTTCAAAAAATTACCGCATTGCCATCTTTCCTTTAATTAACAGTCAGCTGATATCTCTCGCTGCGATAAAAAAAATACCTGTTTCCCAGGCATAAACTCTTACCAAATTGTCAATTTAACCCGAGGAGTACGCCGTTTATAGTGGGCCGAATAATCAACATAACTTTATGATTATAAGGCAAAAACTTATGGATACTTCATTCATGGATTTCAGCTACTTTGTGATTATGTTTATGGTCGCGCTGGTGGCTGGCTTTATTAACGTGGTGTCAGGCGGCGGCGGGTTTCTTTCTATTGGCGCATTACTGATTTCCGGTTTACCCCCGGCTAACGCGCTGGCAACCAATAAGATTCAGGCGTTGGGCAGTTCGCTGACCTCTGGGATTTACTTTTTACGCCGGGGACACATCAACGTACAGGAACATAAGTACGTGTTCTTATCTGCTTTTATTGGTTCGGCATTAGGTACGACGCTTATTCAGTTCATTGAACCAGAACTGCTGAAAAAACTGCTGCCGGTACTGATTATTGCCGTCGCTATCTACTTTATTTTTGCGCCTAATCTCAGCGAACCGAAGAGAAAGCAAAAAGTCTCCCTGTTTCTCTTTTCGTTGATCGGCGGTGGTTGCATTGGTTTTTATGATGGATTTCTCGGCGCTGGGGCCGGCTCCTTTTATACGCTCAGCTATATCCTGCTGCGGGGATACAGTATCGATAAAGCGCAAATCCACTCGAATTTTATTAACCTGGCGTCGAACATCGCCTCGATTTTGTTCTTCATTTTCGGCGGTAAAATGATCTGGTCGCTGGGGCTGGTGATGTTTGCCGGGCAGTCCCTCGGCGCACGTCTTGGCGCGACTGTCGTACTGACGCGCGGTAAGAAAGTTATCCGACCCATGATTGTGATTGTCTCCATTTGCATCAGCGTCAAAATGCTGCTGGATATGTATTAATGGCGACATGATAAATAATCGTACAAGCACCTTGAGTTTACCTGCTGACCCCAGTATTATGACGCGTCATTTTTCAGCCGACCTTTAACACGTTCCTTGCCTCCATGGGCCTCGGCTGACCCAGACAGGAGGCTGAATAATCCGTAAGGAGCAATTCGATGCGTCATTACGAAATCGTTTTTATGGTCCATCCTGACCAGAGCGAACAGGTTCCGGGTATGATCGAACGCTACACTGCTGCCATCACTGGTGCAGAAGGCACGATCCACCGTCTGGAAGACTGGGGCCGCCGTCAGCTGGCTTACCCGATCAACAAACTGCACAAAGCTCACTACGTTCTGATGAACGTTGAAGCGCCGCAGGAAGTGATCGATGAGCTGGAAACTACCTTCCGCTTCAACGATGCCGTTATCCGCAGCATGGTTATGCGTACTAAACACGCTGTTACCGAAGCATCTCCGATGGTTAAAGCGAAAGACGAGCGTCGTGAACGTCGCGATGATTTCGCTAACGAAACCGCAGATGATGCTGAAGCTGGGGATTCTGAAGAGTAATTTCTGATGACCAACCGTCTGGCGCTGTCCGGCACCGTGTGCAGGGCTCCCCTTCGAAAGGTCAGTCCATCAGGAATTCCTCATTGCCAGTTCGTGCTTGAGCATCGTTCTGTGCAGGAGGAAGCCGGGTTTCACCGGCAGGCGTGGTGCCAAATGCCCGTTATTGTTAGCGGACACGAAAACCAGGCCATTACTCACAGTATAACGGTCGGTAGCGCAGTGACCGTTCAGGGGTTCATCTCTTGCCACAAGGCAAAGAACGGCCTGAGCAAAATGGTTCTGCATGCCGAGCAGATTGAATTGATAGATTCTGGAGACTAGCCATATGGCACGTTATTTCCGTCGTCGCAAGTTCTGCCGTTTCACCGCGGAAGGCGTTCAAGAGATCGACTATAAAGATATCGCTACGCTGAAAAACTACATCACCGAAAGCGGTAAGATTGTCCCAAGCCGTATCACCGGTACCCGTGCAAAATACCAGCGTCAGCTGGCTCGCGCTATCAAACGCGCTCGCTACCTGTCCCTGCTGCCGTACACTGATCGTCATCAGTAATCGGTCACGGTCCATTAATACGACTTTGAGAGGATAAGGTAATGCAAGTTATTCTGCTTGATAAAGTAGCAAACCTGGGTAGCCTGGGTGATCAGGTTAACGTTAAAGCGGGCTATGCTCGTAACTTCCTGGTACCACAGGGTAAAGCTGTTCCTGCTACCAAGAAAAACGTTGAATTTTTCGAAGCGCGTCGCGCTGAACTGGAAGCCAAACTGGCTGACGTTCTGGCCGCTGCTGAAGCTCGTGCTGAGAAAATCAATGCACTGGAAACCGTTACCATCGCGTCTAAAGCAGGCGACGAAGGTAAACTGTTCGGTTCCATCGGTACTCGCGACATCGCTGACGCTGTAACTGCAGCTGGCGTTGACGTTGCTAAGAGCGAAGTTCGTCTGCCGAACGGCGTTCTGCGTACCACTGGCGAGCACGAAGTGAGCTTCCAGGTTCACAGCGAAGTGTTTGCTAAGCTGACTGTAAACGTAGTTGCAGAATAAGTTTTTATTCTGATGACCGCGTAAAAGCGCCGGCCCTGTGCCGGCGTTTTGCTTTTCTACCCTCCTGTTTTTCGCTCTGGCTATTCTTTGTCCTTTTCGGGATAATCATAAAAATAAAACATTATTTCAAAGTGGTGATGGAATGGAACCAACGCACCAACCTCTGTTCGCGCGTAAAAATGTTGTCTACCTGGGCGCAGCCTTCTGTTGCCTGTTGTGGGGGAGTGCTTATCCGGCGATCAAAAGTGGATATGAGATCTTCCAGATTGCCACGGATGACATTCCGTCAAAAATTGTCTTTGCCGGATATCGTTTCCTGTTCGCGGGATTATTGTTGTTGCTGCTGGCGATGGTGCAGCGTAAACCGATTGGCAGGTTAAGCCCGCGCCAGTTTGGCCAGCTTACGCTGCTTGGGCTGACGCAAACCTCGCTACAATACATTTTCTTTTATATCGGTCTGGCATTCACGACGGGTGTAAAGGGGTCAATCATGAACGCTACCGGTACATTCTTTAGCGTGCTGTTGGCCCATTTTATCTATCAAAACGACAAACTAAGCTACAACAAAGCACTGGGTTGTATTCTGGGTTTTACCGGCGTGATGGTGGTGAACTTTAACAGCGGAATGGATTTTAGTTTCAGCCTGTTAGGGGACGGTTCAGTCGTGATGGCGGCCTTTATTCTCTCTGCGGCCACGCTATACGGTAAACGCATTTCTCAGACGGTAGACCCAACGGTCATGACAGGTTACCAATTGGGGATGGGCGGTCTGGCGTTGGTTATCGGCGGTTATGCTTTTGGCGGGACGCTGACCGTACACGGCTCTGCTTCAGTGGCTATTCTGGGTTACCTGACGTTGCTTTCATCGGTGGCCTTCGCTTTGTGGAGCATTTTGCTCAAGTACAACCGCGTGGGAATGATCGCGCCGTTTAACTTCCTGATCCCGGTTTCAGGGGCGGTGCTGTCGTCAATTTTCCTCGGTGAGAACATTCTCGAATGGAAATATGCGGTGGCGCTGGTGCTGGTCTGTTCGGGGATTTGGTGGGTGAATAAGGTGAAGCGGTAACGCCTGATGGCGCTACCGCTTATCAGGCCTACAATCGCGGGGGCCGTAGGCCGGGTAAGGCGAAGCCGCCACCCGGCAATCAGTTCATTTAGCGTGCGCGAATAAAGCTGCCGTTAGGCTGGCGGGTAAACAACACCTGCTGACCATTTCCGCTATCAATGGTTAACCCGGTCACCACCCCATTAGCATTCTGCCTGATTTGGATCATCTGGCCGTCTTTCAAATTGCTCAGCGGCTTCCCGGCGCCTTCCACTTGTGCCATTGCGTACACATCCGTTGGCGGAAGGTTATGGTCCCGGAAGACCTGCGCCAGCGTTTTCCCTGAGTCTACGCGGTAGGTACGCCACTGCTGCTCAATACCACTATTCTGCTGAAAGGGCTGCGTCTGAGGCTGTGATTGCTGGCTCTGTGGCTGTGTATCGGGATCGCCTTCCTGGATGGGTTCCGGCGCAACGGGAGCGACCTGGCCGGGATCATTTTGTGGTGCGACCAACTGTGCCTGAAGCTGCGCTTCAGTTGGCGGCTGGGACTGCGACTGCAAATCCAGCTGTGCATTACGCGTGACCACCGGGGTATCGTTGGTGTCATTGGAAGGGAGCAGGAAACCTATCACCAGCACGATGGCAGCAGCAATAATGCCACGGCGATGCATAGGCGGTAGCGGGTCCATAATGCGAAAATTGTCCGGTGCATGCCAGATTTTCGCCAGGGTTGGTTTTAATTCAAAGCGCCCGGGCATGGCTTTCCTCCTGCTCCGCGTCTCGTTCCTCTGTCATAGAGTATAGATCGCTAACTCTATGATACTTGTTCAGGTACCCGCTTTCGTGACATTGATACGGGCAATAGCATTGTTTCTTTTTCCTCGCGATTTGTCATCTGTTCCCGAGACAAAGTTTTACCGGATGCGGCATGGCTGATATGCTGCCCGCTACTTTACATCCGATGAAAGGAAATATGATGGCTACCCCGACTTTTGACACTATCGAAGCGCAAGCAAGCTACGGCATTGGTTTGCAGGTAGGACAGCAGCTGAGCGAATCCGGTCTGGAAGGGCTGTTGCCTGAAGCGCTGGTAGCGGGTATCGCTGATGCGCTGGAAGGAAAACACCCGGCAGTGCCTGTTGATGTTGTGCACCGTGCGCTGCGTGAAATTCACGAACGCGCTGATGCAGTACGTCGCGAGCGTTTCCAGGCTATGGCGGCTGATGGCGTCAAATATCTGGAAGAAAACCGTGAGAAAGAAGGTGTGAATAGCACTGAATCCGGTCTGCAGTTCCGTGTGTTGACTCAGGGTGAAGGTTCTATCCCGGCGCGTACCGACCACGTACGCGTGCATTATACCGGTAAACTGATCGACGGTACCGTGTTTGACAGCTCTGTTGCGCGTGGCGAACCGGCTGAATTCCCGGTTAACGGCGTGATCCCAGGCTGGATTGAAGCACTGACCCTGATGCCGGTAGGTTCCAAATGGGAACTGACTATTCCTCAGGAACTGGCTTACGGTGAGCGTGGCGCTGGCGCGTCCATTCCTCCGTTTAGTACGCTGGTATTTGAAGTTGAGCTGCTTGAAATCGTGTAAGCAGTAACTTCTGTTCCCCCCGACGCTGGGGGGAGCAACAAAATAGCGTGAAAAGCTATTGTTATGCCGATATCGATATTTTATCTTGCAAATGATGTTATTGCGTGTATTTTTGTGAACTGATTCTCGCTATCAGAGTGATATGACACTCACTTTAAACATAAAATTAACATTATATCTAAATCTTAGTATTCATCCCGCCGATTCTTACCTAATATCGATGAGTCCTGCCAACAGGATCGTCGTATCATAGACACACTAAAGGCCGTAGAGCCTGAACAACACAGACAGGTACAGGAAGAAAAAACATGGTAGATCAGGTAAAAGTCGACGCCGTTGAAGAGGCTTCGTCTGAACAGTCGCTACGGCGCAATCTCACAAACCGTCATATTCAACTTATTGCCATTGGTGGCGCTATTGGTACCGGCCTGTTTATGGGCTCTGGGAAAACCATCAGCCTCGCCGGGCCGTCGATCATTTTTGTCTATATGATCATCGGTTTTATGCTGTTTTTCGTGATGCGGGCAATGGGAGAATTGCTGCTCTCGAATCTCGAATACAAATCCTTTAGTGATTTCGCCTCCGACCTGCTCGGGCCATGGGCCGGGTATTTTACCGGCTGGACCTATTGGTTCTGCTGGGTGGTTACCGGGATGGCAGACGTCGTTGCGATTACGGCGTATGCGCAATTCTGGTTCCCCGGGCTGTCAGACTGGGTGGCATCGCTGGCGGTGATCATTCTGTTGCTGGCTCTTAACCTCGCCACGGTCAAAATGTTTGGTGAGATGGAGTTCTGGTTTGCGATGATCAAAATCGTCGCCATTGTCGGCCTGATTGTCGTCGGTCTGGTGATGGTACTGACGCACTTCCAGTCGCCAACCGGCGTTCAGGCCTCGTTCACTCATCTGTGGAATGACGGTGGCTGGTTCCCGAAAGGTCTGAGTGGCTTCTTTGCGGGCTTCCAGATAGCGGTCTTCGCGTTTGTCGGTATTGAACTGGTGGGGACGACGGCTGCTGAAACTAAAGATCCGGAAAAGTCTCTGCCGCGCGCGATTAACTCGATTCCAATCCGTATCATCATGTTCTACGTTTTCGCGCTGATCGTGATTATGTCCGTGACGCCGTGGAGCTCGGTGGTTCCTACCAAGAGCCCATTCGTTGAGCTGTTTGTGCTGGTAGGTCTGCCAGCGGCAGCGAGCCTGATTAACTTTGTGGTGCTGACATCAGCGGCCTCTTCCGCAAACAGCGGCGTGTTCTCTACCAGCCGTATGCTGTTTGGTCTGGCTCAGGAAGGCGTTGCGCCAAAAGCGTTTGCTAAGCTGTCTAAACGTGCGGTGCCGGCGAAAGGCTTGACCTTCTCCTGTATCTGCCTGTTGGGCGGCGTGGTAATGCTCTATGTGAATCCGAGCGTAATCGGTGCGTTCACCATGATCACCACCGTGTCGGCAATCCTGTTTATGTTTGTCTGGACTATCATTCTTTGCTCTTATCTGGTGTATCGCAAACAGCGTCCACACCTGCATGAGAAATCGATCTACAAGATGCCGTTAGGCAAGCTGATGTGCTGGGTATGTATGGCGTTCTTCGTCTTCGTACTGGTGCTGCTGACGCTGGAAGAGGATACCCGTCAGGCGCTGATCGTCACGCCGCTGTGGTTTATCGCTCTGGGTCTGGGCTGGTTGTTTATCGGTAAGAAACGTATGGCAGGTACGCGTTAATCGCTAAGCAGTGAGATGTAGGCCGGATAAGGCGTTTACGCCGCATCCGGCAATATGCCGTCGGGATTGCCTGATGCGCTGCGCTTATCAGGCCTACGTTCAAGGTCGTTGTAGGCCCGGTAAGGCGAAGCCGCCACCGGGCAAAAGGTTACTCCCCGGCTAACGCACGCGGGAACAACACATTGTTTTCCAGACTGATGTGTTCCATCAGATCGTCGATCATCTCGTTAATGCCGTTATACATTGCTTTCCAGGTGGTGCAGGCTTCTGGCGGCGGCGTTACGTTGTTGGTGATGTGCTTGATCACTTCTACCAGTTCGCCGGCCTCGTCATGTTCGCTTTCCATCACGCTGATTGGTCCCATCGCCTGGCTCCCCATTCCCTGTTTGATCATTGGGAACAGGATTTGCTCTTCTTTCATCATGTGGCTGGACAGCTCTTCATGCAGCATCGTCAGGTTCTTCGCCAGACCACGCGGTACGCTCGGCTTGTCGGCATGAACACGTTCAACTTTAGTGGCTTGCAGGATCAGCTCCGGCAGCTGTTCGCGGTGGCGGTCATGATAACGAATGACGATATGGTCGATGATTTCTGCCAGTGCCACGGTGCGCCAGTCTTTTTCCAGCGGCTGCTCAGCCAACTGAGCGAGCTGCGCTTCGATAGCTTCCACATCCAGCTCTTTACGTGCGGCAGCGCGTGCCAGCGTTTGCTTACCGCCGCAGCAGTAATCCATATCGTATTTACGAAACAGTGCCGACGCGCGAGGAATAGAGAGCGCCAGTTCACCTAAAGGTTGATCGCGATAAGACATAGCCGTTACCTCATTCTCAATAATATAAGATGTATTTTAAATACAACTTATGAGGAAGGATATAACCCTTTCGGGGCAGAGGATTTTGTGATGATTGTCACGAAAATTTCTTATCTCGTTAACATGCTGAATCTTATTGAAAAGGGACAACGCGGTGAAAAAAGCTACGCCGCAAGATTAAATAAGCCGACGCTGCTGCCGATAGTTAGACCTCAGACAATACCTGCATAACTAAAAGGCAACAGATGTTCAAACGAATCAAAGTGATAACCTTACTTATCACCGTGTTACTCGCCCTGGGCGCGATGCAGCTCATTTCCGCAGGCGTTTTTATTGGCGCACTTAAAAACGACAAGGATAACTTTAACGTTTCTCAACTTTCCAGCCAGAACGTGGCGGAGTTTACCGATGCATGGATTAGCCTGAACCAGGCTCGCGTCACGCTAAACCGGGGCATGCTGCGTCTGCAAGGGACGATGGCGAGCGAAATTAATGGCGGACAGTTGACGGAGTTAGTGAACACGGCGAATCGCCTGCTGGCAGACGCAAAAGAGCATTACGATAAATACTACGCGCTGCCGGAAACGCCGGGTCTGGATGAACGTCTGGCAGACCGACTGGAAGAACAGTACGGTATCTATTCTACTGCGCTTGCAAAAATGAACGCGCTGCTGGCTGAAGGCAAACTGGAAGAGATGTTCAAACAGAATGCCGAGCAAAAGCAGACGGCCATGCAAGAGGTTTATCAGGAATGGCGTGCTGCGCAAACCGCGCTGGCGAATGAGGGCGTTCGGGATAACGAAAATGACTACCAGAAAATTATCTGGTTGTTATCCGCCATATTGTTGATTGTGTTAACCGTCATTATTGTCAGTTGGATTGCCATGCAGCGTGTCCTGCTGAAACCACTCCACGAGGTGATGGGGCATATTCGCCATATCGCTTCAGGTGATCTGACCCACACGATTACCGCTGATGGACGTAACGAAATGGCGCTATTGGCCCAGAACGTCCGTGATATGCAGCAGGCGCTGGCGAACACAGTTAGCGTGGTACGTGACGGTGCGGATACTATCTATACCGGTGCGGGTGAAATTGCCGCAGGCAGTAACGATCTCTCTTCGCGCACTGAACAGCAGGCTGCCTCTCTGGAAGAAACTGCTGCCAGTATGGAACAACTCACGGCCACCGTAAAACAGAATGCGGACAATGCGCGACAGGCGACCAGCCTTGCAAAAAATGCCTCGCAGACGGCGCAGAAAGGCGGAACTGTGGTCGACGGTGTGGTGCGTACGATGGATGAAATCGCCACCAGTTCCAGCAAAATTGCGCAAATTACCACGGTTATCGACGGTATTGCTTTCCAGACGAATATTCTGGCATTGAATGCGGCGGTAGAAGCGGCGCGTGCGGGTGAACAGGGGCGCGGTTTTGCCGTGGTGGCCGGTGAAGTGCGCACGCTGGCGCAGCGTAGCGCTCAGGCGGCGAAAGAGATTAAGGCGCTGATTGATGATTCAGGGAATCGGGTCAATGCCGGTACGGCACTGGTGCATGAAGCGGGTGAGACGATGGCGGAAATTGTCAGCGCCGTCACTCAGGTTACCGATATTATGAGCGAAATTGCGTCGGCGTCCGATGAGCAGAGTCGGGGAATCGATCAGGTCGGTCAGGCTGTTGCCGAAATGGATCGTGTGACACAGCAAAACGCCTCGCTGGTGGAAGAGTCTGCCTCTGCAGCTGCCGCGCTCGAAGAGCAGGCGGCCAGACTGAATCAGACGGTGGCGGTGTTTAAAGTGTCGCGCCGGATGGCGGCGTAAACGCCTTATCCGGCCTACAAGGTAGGCCGGGTCCGGCAACATCATGATTGTGAAACCACGACGACGCTCGGTTTTTCCGGTTTGGCTCTGACCGCGACCACCACACCGACAACCAACAGTGCGATGCCGCTCAGGGTCAGCAATGGCGGCATCTCCTGACGCAGAATAAAGGTGTACAACAGGCCTGCCAGTGTTTCAAAGACAATCAGTGGTCCGAGGATCACCGTCGGCAACTTCTGACTGGCGACGTTCCAGCACAGTGCGCCAACCCACGAGCACAATACGGCAATGGCGATCATCAGGCCGATAAACACGTCTGGTCGCGGGCCAAAGGGCAGCGAGAATTCCGGTGTTTGTCCACGCAGCCACAGGCAGGCTGCGATGTACCCCAGCAGCGAAACCGGAAGCGTCACCAGCGCCTGAGCCGTTGCCCACATCATTGGATGCTTATCCGGGTTTTCCCGCAGCCAGCGGGCATTGCGTAGCGCGTACCAGGCCCAGCACACCACGGAGATCAGCGCCAGCGCGATGCCTGAACCATATCGCCAGCCGCTAAAATCAGGCAACCCCTGACTCAGCTCAGAGATATTCACACACAGCAGGCCCATGCCGATCAGTACCAGCGCAGGGGCCAGACGCCACCACGATAATTTGCCGTCACGTTGGCTATAAAGCAGGTTTGCGAAGACCGGGATCACCACCGGTAATGTACCTATAATCATTGTTGAAACGGGGGCGCCGGTGCGCTGAATGGCGCTGGCCAGGCAAACGTAATAAATCAAATTCCCCATCATTGTTAGCGCCAGCGCCGTTATCCAGTCTTTACGCGTCAACTGGCGCAGTCGTCCGCGACCCAGCCAGGCCAACGGTAGTGCGATCAGCCCCAACGCCAGATAACGCCCCATCGACTGTAATACCGCCGGGTATTCCGGCACGATCAAGGGTCCGACAAAAATTAATCCCCACATCAGCCCGGCCAGCAGGGCATACAACACACCGCTAATCATTTTTGACATCCACATCATTAAACATAGCGCTGAGTGTAGGCAGGGAAAACATCACTGTATTGTATGAGATTGCGCATTAGCGCGAATAAACCTGCTTCTGATAGCGTACCGGCGTAATGCCATAGCGATGGGTAAAGGCGCGGGTGAGGTGCGATTGGTCGGTCAGTCCGGTGGCGGCGGCCACATCTGCGGCAGGCATACCATAGGTAAGAAAACCTTTGGCTCGCCACAGGCGGATAGCCATCAGCATCTGATGCGGTGTGACGTGAAAATGAGACTTGAACTGGCGCTGAAAATGCCAGGGACTGAGTGACGCCACGCGAGCCAGTTCATCGAGTGTCACAGGGTGCATGTAGTTATCGTGCAGGTATTCACGCACGCGTTCGAAGCGATGTGACCCCTCCGATAATACCGGTGCATGGCGAGCCAGCGGCTGGAATGTATCGATCAGGTCAAGCAGCAATCCTTTTTGCGCCAGCGGGTCTTCGGTGTTCCACAAACCGTGGATCAATGAACAGATCTGACGCGAACGCAGCGGATCGTGACGGGTAACGTCATGGAACCACCAGTGACGAACGCCGGTGACCTCTTCCAGAAGAGAGGGCTCAAGGTAGATCATCCGGTAGCGCCAGCCGTCGGCGGTTTCAGCTTCACCGGTGTGCAGTTCATCGGGGTTCATGGTGACAACGGAGTGGGCAGGCGCTACGTATTGCGTGCCGCGATAGCGAAAACGCTCGGCACCGGCTTCAATCGCGCCAATGCCGAAAGCCTCATGGGTGTGCGGCTCAAACGCATAACGGGAGATGTGCGCATGATACAGTTCAACGCCTGGCACCTGCGCCAGATGGCGAAAGCGGGCGCTGTCTTTCTCATCAATAAACTGCTCAGGTACACCTTGCACGTTTTCTCTCCCCACGCATCATCCTGTCATTATCAGAGAGGATGCGTGAGGATGCCACCACAATTAACCGATTTTTAACACTTATACGATACCTTTGACGCTGTCCGCCAACGAGGTGGTTGGGCGGCCGATCAGTGTGCTCAGGGTATGGCTGTCGTCGAACAGTCCGCCTTTGGCGGCGCCGACGTCAGAGTCAGCCAGCATGTCCGCCAGTCCGGCAGGCAGACCAAAACCTTTTAGCGCGGCGGCAAAATCGGCTTCACTCAGGTTCTGATACACCACCTTTTTACCACTCTGTTTGGCCAGCTCAGCGGCCAGTTGGCTCAGCGTCCAGCCCTCATCGCCTGCCAGCTCGTAGATTTTACCAGCGTGACCGTCTTCGCTGATAACGCGCGCAGCGGCAGCGGCATAGTCGGCGCGGGTCGCCGAGGCGATTTTGCCTTCTCCTGCAGCCCCAATAAACACGCCGTGCTCCAGTGCCGCTGGCGCACTCGCCAGATAGTTTTCGGTGTACCAGCCGTTACGCAGCAGCGCGTACGCGATACCGGATTCAGCCAGCATCTTCTCGGTTGCCACATGCTCATCAGCCAGCCCCAGCGGGGAGGTGTCGGCGTGCAGCAGGCTGGTGTAGGCGATAAATTTTACGTGGGCAGCTTTCGCTGCGTTAATCACGTTGCGATGCTGCGGGGCACGTTGTCCCACTTCGCTCGACGAGATCAGCAGTAGCTTGTCGATACCCTGTAAGGCAGTTGTAAAGGCGGCTTCATTACTGTAATCCGCCTGACGAACGGTAATGCCCTGCTGGCTAAGCGCCGTCGCTTTAGCGGGATTACGCACAATTGCCACAATCTGGCTGGCAGGGACGGTTTTCAGCAGAGATTCAATAACGTGTTGGCCCAGTTGGCCGGTGGCGCCGGTAATCGCGATCATGGGGTGACTCCTTGGTATTGGTCTTGTGTTTAATCACGCTAACACCTAAACTTACTTTTAGTAAGTACGTACAAAAAGGTTAGTATGAAAATGACAGTTTCGACGCTCTCCCAGCAGTTACGCGATGGCAACTTGTTTGCCGAACAGTGTCCCTCCCGCGAGGTGTTAAAACACGTCACCAGCCGCTGGGGCGTGTTGATTCTGGTGGCGCTGCGCGACGGTACGCACCGTTTCAGCGATTTGCGCCGTAAGATGGGCGGGGTCAGTGAAAAGATGCTGGCGCAATCCCTGCAAGCGTTAGAGCATGACGGGTTTATCAATCGGGTGTCGTATCCGGTAGTACCACCGCACGTGGAGTATAGCCTGACGCCGTTGGGTGAGCAGGTGAGCGATAAAGTCGCCGCGCTGGCGGACTGGATTGAAATAAATTTACCGCAGGTTTTGGCGCAGCGGGACGAGCGGGCGGCGTGATGGGTAGGCGGCGTATTTTGTCGGCCGGATAAGACGCTATAGCGTCGCATCCGGCACAAAAGTTACTTACTTAAATCCAGCTGATAAATGGCGAAACCGATATCATCGGTCGCGACTTTCTTCAGCGGATACTGGCCTTTCTCTTTAATAAACGCTGCGGCTTTATCAGACGGTGATGTTTCAAAGCGAATATCCAGTGGTGTATCGCTGTTAATCGGTGCCAGACGCCAGTTGTTATCTGCTGCCGGGTGGATTTCACCAGCACGCTTCGTCTGTGCTCCAATCCAGGCCGCCAGCACCGAGCGGTTTTCATCCGGAGAGGCAAACGCGATGTGGCTTTCGCCGGTTCCGGCAAATTTACCGCCGTAGGCGCGGTAGTTGTTGGTCGCGACGAGGAAGGTGGTATTCGGATCGATAGGTTTGCCGTTAAAGGTCAGGTTTTTAATACGTTCCGCTTGTGGGTTAACGGTCTGACATTCACCGTCGTAACGGGCCGGCTGTGAAACATCAATCTGATAATTCACGCCGTCAATCACGTCAAAGTTATAGGTACGGAACCCATCCCAGTTAATCAACGACTGCGGCTTGCTGCTGTGAACATCTATCTGATTAAACTGACCGGCGGAACATTCCAGCCACTCTTTCACCTCTTTACCGCTGGCTTTCACCACCACCAGGGTGTTGGGATAGAGATACAAATCAGCGGCGTTACGGAAGGTGAGCTGACCTTTTTCGACTTCCACAAAGCTTGCCGGATCGTTCTTACGTCCTCCGACCTTAAATGGCGCGGCGGCGGAGAGCACCGGCAGTTTTGCCAGATCCGGATCGCCCTGAATAAAGTGTTCCACATAGGCTTTCTGCGCGTTGTTCACCACCTGTACGGTGGGGTCATCCTGTACCAGCGCCAGATAGCTGTACATGTTGTCGGCGGATTTACCGATCGGTTTGCTGACAAACTCACGCGTGGCGTCGTGATCGGCTTTCAGGATCTTAACGATTTTCTGGTCCTCGCCCGCCAGAGATTTTTTCGCTGCGGCGTCGTAAATCGGGCGCGCCTCGGCTTTCGCCTGGGTGACCTGCCATTTACCGCTATCGTTACTCAGCACCAGGTCGACCACGCCCAGATGATCGCCCCACATACCCGGCATGACTGCAGGTACGCCATTGAGCGTGCCTTTCGCGATATCTGCTCCTTTGATGTTGGCAAAATCTTTCCCCGGGAAGACGGCATGAGCATGGCCAAACATAATGGCGTCCACGCCCGGGACTTCGCTGAGGTAATAAACGGAGTTTTCCGCCATGGTCTGATACGGGTCGGCAGAAAGCCCGGAGTGAGCAACCACCACCACGACATCGGCGCCTTTTTCCCGCATTTCCGGAATATATTTACGTGCCGTTTCGGTGATGTCATTCACCGTTACTTTGCCGCTGAGGTTGGCTTTATCCCAGGTCATAATCTGTGGGGGCACAAAGCCGATATAGCCAATCTTCAGCGTCTGCTTGTTCCCTTCTTTGTCGAGCACCTCTGTATCTTTGATCAAATAAGGCGTAAACAGCGGCTTTTGGGTCTTAACGTCGATGATATTGGCGTTAACGTAAGGGAATTTCGCGCCAGCGAGGGCATTGTGCAGATAGTCGAGGCCGTAGTTAAATTCATGATTACCAAGGTTGCCGACCGCGTAGTCCAGCGTGTTGAGCGCCTTATATACCGGATGTGTTTCACCCGCTTTCAGCCCTTTGGCCGCCATGTAATCCCCGAGCGGGCTGCCCTGAATCAGATCGCCGTTATCAACCAGCACGCTGTTTTTGACTTCGCTGCGTGCCGCATTAATCAGACTCGCCGTCCTCACCAGGCCGAATTTTTCAGTCGCCGTATCTTTGTAATAATCGAAATCCATCATATTGCTATGTAAATCAGTGGTTTCCATTATTCGCAGATCGACGGTCGCGGCATTCATGCTGGCTGCAATCAGCGTGGCGAGAAGCGTTGCACTAAACTTAATCATCAGGGGCATCCTTTTAAGATCTAAGCCACAAAAGAAAATGTATATAAATCTTCTTGCTTACAGAACTGTGAATCATGACATGAATATAGCGTTTAAAACCGCAGACGCTATCACAGTTGGCGGATCCCTTGGCGATCGGGTATAAGTAAAACAACGAGTTAACACCACGACAGAAACGAGGTGGAGAATGCTAGAACATGTATGCCAGCTTGCACGGAACGCGGGCGATGCCATTATGCAGGTCTACGATGGACTCAAACCGATGGAGATTACCAGCAAGCAGGATGATTCTCCGGTCACTGCGGCGGATATTGCCGCGCACACGGTGATCCTCGAAGGATTACTGGCACTGACGCCGGATATTCCGGTTCTGTCTGAAGAGGCGCCTCCGGGCTGGGATGTTCGTCAACACTGGCAGCGCTACTGGTTGGTCGATCCGCTGGATGGGACCAAAGAGTTCATTAAGCGTAACGGTGAATTTACCGTTAACATTGCGCTTATCGAGAAGGGAAAGCCGGTGCTGGGCGTGGTGTATGCCCCCGTGATGAAAGTGATGTACAGCGCGGAACAGGGCAAAGCGTGGAAAGAAGAGTGCGGTGTACGCAAACAAATTCAGGTTCGTGATGCTCGTCCACCGCTGGTGGTGATTAGCCGTTCGCACGCGGACAATGAACTAAAAGAGTATCTGCAACAGTTGGGCGAACATCAGACCACGTCGATTGGCTCGTCGCTGAAGTTTTGTCTGGTTGCCGAAGGGCAGGCGCAGCTGTATCCGCGTTTTGGACCTACCAACGTGTGGGACACCGCAGCAGGCCACGCGGTTGCAGCCGCTGCCGGGGCTCACGTTCACGACTGGCAGGGGAAAACTCTGGATTACACCCCACGTGAATCGTTCCTCAACCCCGGCTTCCGCGTCTCTATTTACTGAGTAATTTATGCAGCAGGGCAATCACCTGCTGCACCTCTTCCTGCGTTAATGCGCCATCTTTTGCCCACTGCACGCGTCCGTCCTTGTCGAGTACGACAATAGCGGAGCTCTCTTCATCCAGTTGCCAGGCTTTACGCGCAATGCCATTGCTGTCGACAATGAATTGCGACCACGGGTAGAGCTTCTTATTACTCTCCAGGCTGCTGCGCACGAACATGCCCGAACCAGGAATGGCGTCATCCGTGTTGACGATGGTGGTGGTCTGGTATTTATCATGCGGCAGATTTGCCGCTTTGATAGCTTCAATCAGTGTCGCATTTTTCTCTTTGGCGGAAGTACGTCCGGCGATGTGTTGCACAATGCGGACTTTCCCTGGCAGTTGCGCGCTATTCCAGTTTTTGTAGCTAAACTTATCATTATCGAGAATCAGTTCGCCGCGATCGGCAATGCCCACCGGCGGTACGCGCTGGTTGGCTTCAAACTTATGCGCGGAGGCAATCATCGGCAGCAGCAGGCACGACAGGGCCAGCAGTTTTTGTAAGGTCATGGGTTTTCCTTCTTTCTTTATTTTGCAGGTAATCCGACCACTTGGGTCTGGAATTTAATCATATGTGCGAATGATGCTTTTTCCCGCAAGCGCGATGCCAGTTTGCGGACGGGCGCACAAATCCTGCGAAAAATGAAGGCTTATACTGAAGACAGCGAAGCGTTGAAAAGATAATTCTGAATAATTGTAACCTGAAGGTAAATAAACTTATACACGCTGGAAACATGGTTCAGATAGTCTATAGTCATAAGGCATTAAAATTTGCGCCTGAGGATTGTCGGACCGATTGTGGTACCGCAAAGGCGTAACGCTCAGCAGGAGATACAATGAAAATTTTCCAACGATACAACCCGCTGCAGGTGGCGAAGTACGTGAAGATCCTGTTTCGTGGACGGTTATATATCAAGGATGTAGGCGCTTTTGAGTTTGATAAGGGTAAGATTCTTATCCCAAAAGTGAAGGACAAACTGCATTTTTCTGTTATGTCCGAAGTTAACCGTCAGGTTTTGCGTCTGCAGACAGAGATGGCTTAACCAAAGTGCTATGCAGTAGTTAAAAAAACGGCTCCTGATGGGAGCCGTTGATGTTTCTGGCGGGATTACGCCCTGGTCTCTTCTTTTGCATCCGGCAGTTTCGGTACCAGGACGCTCGGTTTACTGTCCAGACGTGTTACCAGCAGCTGATCGATCTTGTAGTTATCGATATCCACCACTTCAAATTTGTAGCCTGAGAACTTCACTGAATCGGTGCGTTTCGGGATTTTACGCAGCATGAACATCATGAAACCGCCGATGGTTTCATAGTTACCGGACTGCGGGAATTCGTCGATATCCAGCACACGCATCACGTCATCAATCGGCGTACCGCCGTCAACCAGCCATGAATTCTCATCACGCGCGACGATCTGTTCTTCCAGACCCTGGCCGACTAAGTCACCCATCAGTGTCGTCATTACGTCATTAAGCGTAATAATCCCCACCACCAGTGCATACTCGTTCATGATGACGGCAAAGTCTTCACCTGCGGTTTTGAAGCTTTCCAGTGCTTCTGAGAGCGTCAGCGTATCCGGAACAATCAGCGTATTGCGGATCTGCACGCCGCTATTCAGCGCCATGCTTTGGTTTGCCAGTACGCGATTAAGCAAGTCTTTGGAATCCACATAGCCAATGATGTGGTCGATATCTTCATTACAGACCAGAAACTTGGAATGCGGATGTTCCGCCACCTTGTTCTTCAGGCTCTGTTCGTCTTCGTGCAGATCAAACCAGATAATGTTTTCGCGCGAGGTCATTGAAGACGGCACGGTACGGGATTCCAGTTCAAATACGTTTTCGATCAGCTCATGTTCCTGCTTGCGCAGAACCCCTGCCAATGCGCCGGCTTCTACTACGGCGTAAATATCGTCCGAAGTGATGTCATCTTTACGCACCATCGGGATCTTAAACAGACGGAAAATGTTATTTGCCAGACCATTAAAGAACCATACCAGCGGGCGGAACACGAGCAGACAGAAGCGCATCGGGTTGATGATACGCAAAGCCACAGCTTCTGGCGCAATCATACCGATGCGTTTCGGGGTTAAATCCGCGAACAGGATGAACAGGCCAGTCACCAGGGAGAACGACAGAATAAAGCTCAATTGTTCAGACAGCTCTGGGGCAAAGTATTTCGAGAACAGACCGTTAAATGCCGGTGAAAACGCTGCGTCACCGACGATACCGCCAAGAATCGCAACCGCATTAAGACCAATTTGCACAACGGTAAAGAACATGCCGGGGTTTTCCTGCATCTTCAAAACACGCTGTGCATTTACGTTGCCTTCATCGGCAAGCAGTTTAAGTTTTATTTTGCGCGAGGCAGCAAGTGAGATCTCGGATATCGAGAAAAACGCACTCACGGCGATCAGGCAGAGAATGACTAAAATACTGTTTAACATATCTTATCCGACCGTTAGGGCCAGATCCTCGGAAGGGAGAAGTTGGTACTCGTCGTCTTTCAAGCTGCAGGTGCGTTGGGGCCAGCGCTAGCGCTGTTCAAAACACCTATGGCGTTTTGTCCTGCAACCCGAAATCCATAAAGTATAAATCCAATGGAAAATTCATTGAAAACCTGCTCGTGGAGTTGAGCCGGTAAATTCAGACGCTAGTATAGCGTAAGGTACTGTAAAGCCGCCAGAGGTCACGTGAAGAGCGTGGGGAGGCCCGATAAGCGCTGTGCTATCGGGCCGTTGCGGATTAACTCTGCGGTGGCAGGCAAACGCCTATGCCGCCAATGCCACAGTATCCATAAGGGTTTTTATGCAGATACTGCTGGTGATCGTCCTCGGCGTAGTAGAACGGGGTCGCCGTGCTGATTTCCGTCGTAATCTCGCGTTCGTCGTCCGCGGCGGTCATTGCCGCCTGAAAACGTTCAAGGCTGGCCTGCGCGGCCGCGCTTTGCTCCGGGGTTAATGGATAAATTGCGGAACGGTACTGAGTGCCCTGGTCGTTCCCCTGACGCATACCCTGCGCCGGGTCATGATTTTCCCAGAACACCTGCAGCAGTTGTTCGTAGCTGATAACATGCGGGTCATAGACGATGCGTACCGCTTCGGCATGGCCCGTATCACCAGAACACACTTCCCGATAGGTTGGGTTAGGGGTATAGCCACCGGTGTATCCGGCTGCCGTGCTATATACCCCCGGTAGTGACCAGAATAAGCGCTCCACGCCCCAGAAACATCCCATGGCGAAGAGGGCTATCTCCATGCCGTCGGGCACGTTGGTCATCGAATGCTGATTAACCGCATGCAACGTTGCTACCGGCATCGGGGTATTGCGTCCAGGTAGCGCATCTGCTTGAGTAACAAGATGCTTTCTATCAAATAAACTCATGGCCGTTCTCCCGAAATCAGTCATTTGGGTTAAGGTTGTAACGAGACGCGTCTTTGCCCACAATAAATAGCGTGAATGCGTCTAGAGTTAAACATAAGAAATATTTGGGTTGTCGTCTGTTTTTCAACTCTTATTGTTGATTTTTTGTTAAGCCGAGGAACGGCATAGTATTTTTTTCCAGGGGTGGGAAAAAAGGATATTCAGGAGAAAATGTGCCACATATCCGTCAGTTATGTTGGGTGGGATTACTGTGCTTAAGTGGCTCCGCCACCGCTGCGAATGTTCGCTTACAGGTCGAAGGATTATCAGGACCGCTGGAGAAAAACGTCCGTGCGCAACTGTCCACGATTCAGAGTGACGAAGTCACACCAGACCGGCGTTTTCGTGCGCGCGTTGATGATGCTATCCGCGAAGGGCTAAAAGCGCTGGGCTACTTTGAGCCGACCATTGATTTTGAGCTACGTCCACCACCGGCGAAAGGACGTCAGGTGCTGATTGCCAAAGTGACGCCCGGCGAGCCGGTGCTGATTGGCGGCACCGAGGTGATTCTGCGCGGCGGCGCGCGTACGGACAAAGATTACCTGGATCTGCTGAAGACGCGTCCGGCAATAGGCACCGTGCTGAATCAAGGCGATTATGACAGCTTCAAAAAGTCGCTCACCAGTGTGGCGTTGCGTAAAGGCTATTTCGACAGCGAATTTAATAAAAGTCAGCTCGGAATTGCACTCGATCGCCGCCAGGCGTTCTGGGATATCGATTACAACAGCGGAGAGCGCTACCGCTTTGGTCATGTCACTTTTGAAGGTTCGCAAATTCGCGATGAGTATCTGCAAAATCTGGTGCCCTTTAAAGAAGGTGAAGAGTACGAGTCGAAAGATCTGGGTGAACTGAACCGTCGTCTGTCGGCGACCGGATGGTTTAATTCCGTGGTGGTGGCGCCTGAATTTGATAAAGCCCGTGAAACCAAAGTACTGCCGCTAAAAGGCGTGGTCTCGCCGCGCACTGAAAATACCATCGAAACCGGGGCCGGCTACTCGACTGACGTCGGACCGCGGTTGAAAACCTCGTGGAAAAAGCCGTGGATGAACTCCTACGGCCATAGCCTGACCACCAGTGCCAGTATTTCTGCGCCAGAGCAGGTCCTTGATTTCAGCTATAAAATGCCGCTGTTAAAGAACCCGCTGGAGCAGTATTACCTGGTGCAGGGGGGTTTTAAGCGTACCGATTTAAACGACACCGAGCAGGACTCCACCACGCTCGCGGTCTCCCGCTACTGGGATCTGTCGAGTGGCTGGCAGCGTGCAATCAACCTGCGCTGGAGCCTCGACCACTTTACCCAGGGTGACGTCACCAACACGACGATGCTGCTCTATCCGGGTGTGATGATTAGCCGGACGCGCTCGCGCGGCGGGCTGATGCCTGTCTGGGGTGATTCCCAGCGCTATTCCATTGACTATTCGAATACGGCCTGGGGTTCAGACGTTGATTTCTCCGTCTTCCAAGCGCAGAACGTCTGGATCCGCACGCTGTATGACAAGCACCGTTTTGTGATGCGCGGTAACCTCGGCTGGATTGAAACCGGTGACTTCGACAAAGTCCCGCCGGATCTGCGTTTCTTCGCCGGGGGCGACCGCAGTATTCGTGGCTACAAATACAAATCTATTTCGCCGGAAGGCAGCGACGGCAAGCTGAAAGGGGCCTCGAAGCTGGCGACGGGCTCGCTGGAATACCAGTACAACGTGACCGGGAAATGGTGGGGCGCGATGTTTGTCGATAGCGGTGAAGCGGTCAGCGATATCCGCAGAAGCGATTTCAAAACCGGTGCCGGGGTCGGCGTACGCTGGCAGTCGCCGGTGGGGCCTATCAAGCTCGATTTTGCCGTCCCTGTCGGCGACAAAGATGAACATGGTTTACAGTTTTACATCGGTCTGGGGCCTGAATTATGAGTTTATGGAAGAAGATAAGCCTCGGGGTACTGGTTTTTATCCTGTTGTTGTTAGGTACCGTCGCGTTCCTGGTGGGGACAACCTCCGGTCTGCATCTGGTCTTCAAGGCAGCTAATCGCTGGGTGCCTGGGCTGGAGATTGGTCAGGTTACTGGTGGCTGGCGGGGTCTGTCGCTGAAAAATATCCGCTACGACCAGCCCGGTGTGGCGGTAAATGCCGGTGAAGTGCATCTGGCGGTGGGACTCAACTGCCTGTGGAACAGTAGCCTGTGCGTCAACGATCTGTCGCTGAAAGATATCAACGTGGCGATCGACAGTAAAAAGATGCCGCCTTCCGCGCCGGTTGCAGAAGAAGAGAGCGGGCCGCTCAACCTTTCCACGCCTTATCCCATCACGCTTTCACGCGTGGCGCTGAATAATATCAATATCAAAATTGATGACACCACGGTTTCCGTCCTGGATTTCACTTCCGGCCTCAACTGGCAGGAAAAAACGCTGACCCTGAAGCCTACGTCATTACAGGGGCTGCTGATCGCGCTGCCTAAAGTGGCGGACGTGGCGCAGGAAGAGGTCGTCGAACCGAAGATTCAACATCCGCAGCCGGACGAAAAGCCGCTGGGTGAAACGCTAAAAGATCTGTTCTCCAAACCGGTGTTACCGGAGATGACCGATGTCCATCTGCCGCTGAATCTCAACATTGAAGAGTTTCGTGGCGAGCAGCTGCGGGTGACCGGGGATACAGATTTAACGGTACATAACATGCTGCTGAAAGTGAGCAGCATTGACGGCAACATGAAGCTTGATGCGCTGGATATTGATTCGAATCAGGGAACAGTAAAAGCCAGCGGCACGGCGCAGCTCACCGACACATGGCCGGTCGATATAACCCTGAACAGCACACTCAACATCGACCCGTTAAAAGGCGAAAAGGTGAAGCTGAAGGTCGGCGGCGCGCTGCGTGAACAGCTGGAGGTCGGCGTCAATCTTTCCGGTCCGGTCGATCTGGATCTGCGTGCGCAAACGCGCCTGGCGGAAGCGGGGTTACCGCTCAATCTGGAGGTGAACAGTAAACAGGTTTACTGGCCGTTCACCGGCGACAAGCAGTTCCAGGCTGATGATATTAAGCTCAAGCTGACCGGCAAAATGACCGACTACACGTTATCGATGCGCACCGCCGTGAAAGGGCAGGATATCCCTCCGGCCACCATTACGCTGGATGCCAAAGGTAACGAACAACAGATCAATCTCGACAAACTCAGCATTGCGGCGCTGGAAGGAAAAACCGAGCTGAAGGCGCTGGTGGACTGGCAGCAGGCCATTAGCTGGCGCGGAGAGTTGACGCTGGATGGCATCAATACGGCAAAAGAGATCCCTGACTGGCCGTCAAAACTGAATGGTCTGGTGAAAACCCGCGGCAGTCTGTACGGCGGAAGCTGGCAGATGGAGGTTCCGGAACTGAAGCTGACCGGGAATGTGAAACAGAATAAGGTCAATGTGAACGGTTCACTGAAGGGGAATAGCTACCTGCAGTGGACCATTCCGGGTCTGCACCTGGAACTGGGGCGCAACAGCGCTGAGGTAAAAGGGGAGCTGGGGGTTAAAGATCTCAATCTGGATGCGACGATTGATGCCCCGAATCTGGATAACGCACTGCCGGGGCTGGGCGGTACGGCGAAAGGGCTGGTAAAAGTTCGCGGCACAGTTGAGGCACCGCAACTGCTGGCGGATATCACCGCCCGTGGTCTGCGCTGGCAGGAACTTTCCGTGGCTCAGGTGCGCGTCGAGGGTGACGTGAAATCAGCTGAGCAAATCGCCGGTAGCCTCAACGTGCGCGTAGAGCGAATTGTGCAACCTGACGTCAATATCGGGCTGGTCACTCTGAACGCGAAAGGCAGTGAAAAGCAGCATGAATTACAGCTACGCATTCAGGGGGAGCCGGTTTCCGGGCAACTGGATCTGGCCGGCAGCTTCGATCGCAAAGAACAGCGTTGGAAAGGGGCGTTGAGCAATACCCGCTTCCAGACGCCGGTCGGTCCGTGGTCGCTTAACCGTGCGATTGCGCTGGATTACCGTAACCAGGAGCAGAAAATCAGCATTGGGCCACACTGCTGGAATAACCCGAATGCGGAACTGTGCGTGCCGCAGACGATTGATGCGGGCGCGGAAGGCCGTGCGGTGGTGAATCTCAACCGTTTTGATCTGGCGATGCTGAAACCGTTTATGCCGGATACAACCCAGGCCAGTGGCGTATTCAGTGGCAAAGCGGATGTGAGCTGGGACACCACCAAAGAGGGGCTACCACAGGGACAGGTCATGCTAAGTGGGCGTAACGTGAAGGTCACCCAGAGCGTAAACGATGCCGCGTTACCGGTCGCGTTTGAGACGCTGAACCTGACCGCCGACCTGCACAACAACCGTGCCGAACTGGGCTGGCTGATCCGCCTGACCAATAACGGGCAGTTTGACGGACAGGTGCAGGTAACCGATCCGCAGGGACGGCGTAATCTTGGCGGTAATGTGAATATCCGCAACTTCAATCTGGCGATGGTGAATCCCATCTTCTCCAGAGGTGAAAAGGCTGCGGGAATGATCAACGCCAATCTGCGTCTGGGCGGCGATGTGCAAAGTCCGCAGTTGCTTGGACAACTGCAGCTTAGCGGTCTGGATGTTGATGGTAACTTTATGCCGTTTGATATGCAGCCCAGCCAACTGGCTGTGAACTTTAACGGAACGCGTTCGACGTTGGCGGGCGTGGTGCGTACGCAGCAGGGGCAGATTAACCTCAGCGGCGATGCCGACTGGAGCCAGATAGATAACTGGCGGGCGCGTGTTGCAGCCAAAGGCAGTCGCGTGCGTATTACCGTGCCGCCGATGGTTCGTCTGGACGTCTCGCCGGATGTGGTCTTCGAAGCCACGCCGAGCCTGTTTACCCTTGATGGCAACGTGGATGTGCCGTGGGCGCGTATTGTGGTGCACGACCTGCCGGAAAGCGCGGTGGGAGTGTCCAGCGACATGGTGATGCTCAACGACAATCTGCAGCCAGAGAAGCCGCAAAGCGCCGGTATTCCGATCAACAGCAACCTGAACATTCATGTAGGCAACAACGTACGAATCGATGCCTTTGGTCTGAAAGCGCGTCTGACGGGCGATCTGAAAGTTGCGCAGGATAAGCAGGGCCTTGGGTTGAACGGACAGATCAATATCCCGAGCGGGCGTTTCCATGCCTATGGTCAGGATTTGATTGTGCGTAAGGGTGAGCTGTTATTCTCCGGTCCGCCGGATCAGCCGTTACTCAACATAGAAGCAATTCGTAACCCGGATGCCACCGAAGACGACGTGATCGCCGGTGTTCGCGTCACCGGCACTGCCGATGAACCGAAAGCGGAGATCTTCTCCGACCCGGCGATGTCGCAGCAAATGGCGCTTTCCTATCTGCTACGCGGACAAGGACTAGACAGCGAGCAGAGCGACAGCGCGGCGATGACCTCAATGCTTATTGGCCTGGGGGTTGCACAAAGTGGTCAGGTTGTGGGTAAAATCGGGGAGACATTTGGCGTAAGCAATCTGGCACTGGACACGCAAGGGGTGGGTGACTCCTCTCAGGTGGTTGTCAGCGGATACGTACTGCCAGGTCTGCAGGTGAAATATGGTGTGGGTATATTTGACTCTTTAGCGACACTCACGCTACGTTATCGTCTGATGCCTAAGCTATATCTGGAAGCCGTGTCTGGCGTAGATCAGGCACTTGATTTGCTCTATCAGTTCGAGTTTTAGCAATGCGAATATTTGTCTACGGCAGTTTACGAACCAAACAAGGCAACAGCCACTGGATGACCAATGCCCTGTTGCTGGGAAATTTCAGTATCGACAACTACCAGTTGTACAGCCTGGGCCACTATCCAGGCGCAGTTCCGGGGAACGGAACGGTACACGGGGAAGTTTATCGTATTGACAACGCCACGCTGGCAGAGCTTGACGCTCTGCGTACGCGAGGTGGCGAATATGCACGCCAGTTAATTCAGACGCCGTACGGAAGTGCATGGATGTACGTGTACCAACGTTCAGTCGAGGGATTAACGCTGATTGAAAGCGGTAACTGGTTAGACCGAGACCAGTACTGATATATCGCCTACGAGAATAAACAACGCCGCCTTCGGGTGGCGTTGTTTATTTAAGGCTTAAAACTCTACGCGCGCGCCGAGGTTATAGCGACGGCCTTCCACCTGAGCAGATTCATTCCACGCGGTAGTCAGCTTCGGATCTTCATCCAACACGTTGTAGATACCTGCCATCAACTGCGTGTGCTTATTGAGCTGATAACGTACGCCCACATCAACCATTGTGTAGTCATCGTATTTGTAGTTATTGCCGCTGTTGCGGTTACTGCTGCGATAGTTCACTGTACTCCACACGTCGAGACTCTGTGTCGCTGCCCAGGTCAGCGACAGATTCGCCATATGACGCGGGTAGTCGTTCAGCGCGTAGCCTTTGTTGACGCCGCTTTTCTGCTCGCTGTGGTTCCAGGTGTAGTTAGCGTTGGCTTTGAGGTCGGCGCTAATTTGCCAGTCGGCATTCAGCTCAATGCCATATACGTCTGCCTCACTGACGTTAAAGTATTTACTGACGGAATCTGCTTTGTAGCCATTCACCGAGCACTGGTTTGTCGCCGTGGTTTCACAAATGGTTTGTTCAGCGATTTTGTCTTTGAACTGGGTATAGAAGACCGTGCTATCCAGAGCCAGCGCATCGCCCGTCCAGTAGAGACCCAGCTCAGAGTTAACGCTTTTCTCTGGTTTCAGGTCGTCATTACCTACCGTCAGGAATGGATAAGGCACGGTTGAGCCGTAAGGGGTGACGAAGTTGCTGGATGTCGCGCGTAGCTCCGGCTTTTTATATCCTGCCGAAATACCGCCCTTTAGCGCCCAGGCATCGCTGAAGGCCCAGTTGCCGTACATTTTTGGCGTAATATGCGTACCAAAGTTATCGTCCTGATCCATACGCGCTGAGGTGGTCAGGATGAAATCGTCAATACTCCAGCCATCTTCAGCAAACAGCGCCCAGCCGTTGCGGCTGATTTTGGTTACCGGCTCTGAGCCGGGCAGCGTTTTGTTAGCCACATCAAAGCGGTCATTTAACTCTTCGCGGGTAAAATTCGCCCCGACGGTCAGTTTATGGTTGTCGAGTGTAAACGTGGTTTGCGAATTAGCGACATAGTTTTCCATCTGTACATACTGCGGAGCCTGCCCGTTATAGACGTACTTCGAACGGCCTTTCTCGTAGTTAATGTAGTTGGTTGTCGCGATGGTATCGTCTGCGTACCAGCCGGTATGCGTCAGGGTGGCGGCATTACGATCGAACAGCCATGACCACGGCGCGCCGCGTTTCTGAGTCCGGTTTTTCTCCTGCTCACCGGTGACCACGTTGAGGTCGAACAGGTTATTTTCGCTGGCGGCCAGGCCCAGCGTCATATCAACGGATTTACGGTTGTGTTTGCCGAAATAATTATTGCGATCGTCATCGCGACGGTCGAGCCAGTCGGCCGCCACGCTAAGGCCCAGCACATCGGGCACAATCGGCCCCATGGTAAACAGGTTCATCTGGCTGGTATTACCCAAATACTGGTGTTCCTGAAGCCAGGTATTCGCCGCAATCGCCGTCGTCCAGTCTTTCGCGCCGTACGGTTTTTTGGTGATGACGTTGACGACGCCACCGATAGCGTCTGAACCGTACAGCGAGGACATTGGCCCGCGAATAACCTCGATACGCTCAATGGCCTCCATAGGCGGTAAGAAGTTGGCTTCGGTACCAATATCATGGCCGTAGGGGCGCGACTCACCGGTATTCTGTTTGACGCTGTTAACCATAAAAGCGGTATAGGACGGGTCCATACCGCGGATCATAATGCTGCCCGCGTTCATGCCGCTGCTGTTGGTGACCGAGACACCGGGAAGGTTTTTAATCGCTTCGCCAATGCTACGGTCCGGCTGAATATCCAGCGTTTTACGATCGATAACTGAAATGGTGGCCGGCGCTTCGCGCTTTTGCTGCGAGAACCCGGATGCGGTGATCACCATTTCATCTTCACTATTGCGTGAGGTTTCCGTTAATTCTTCGGCCTGCGTGGGAAAAATAACACCGCCTGAGAATGCAACGATCCCTGTCAGCGTAATAAGTTGACGCGTTTTCATAATATAAGACACCTGAAAAGTAAAAAATAAAAGCATCACCTTGCAACCCGGAAAAGCTGCAAGGTGTAAGAAGCGTTTTTAATTATTAATATTTAGACAGATCGACTTTCAGCACGTAGTCGGGTTTTATGCCAATCATCTTTTCCGGCTGCTTTACACTGACGAACAGGGTGTTAGCATCTGCCGAAAGTGCGAGGCTGTTAGGTAAAGCCTTGGTTTCAATACTTTGTTTTACCTGATAAGTCTTGCTGTCCACAATGCTGATGCGCTTTGCATTACGGTGGGTGATATAGACTTCCTGGCGTTTTTCGTTATATAGCACGGCTAAAGAATTAATGACCTTAATTGGTGCAATAACTTTTCCATTATTAATATCGACAACCAGAACATCAGCCAGATCAGGATCGGTCAGAAACGCACGATTATTTTTTGCATCAAGCGCAATATTCAGGAAGAAATGTTTTTTGTCAGATTCAATGGTGAAACGGTTAATAATCTTTTGGCTGGTGGTATCCAGTGTAATCAGTTCATTTCGGCCATTAACGACATACAAGCGATCTTTATCAGCATCGACGGCCATACCGGTTGGGTACTGACCCATGTTTTCAAGGGTGGCAATTTTTTCACGTTTTTGCGTATCCACGACCCAGACAATGCCTTTTTCAGCCACGCCGGAGACATACAGGCGGTGATGCTGTTTATCGAGCACCATTTCACGGGTATGGACAATGTCTTTCGGGTTGCTGGCTTCGCTCAGTTGCAGTATCGCCAACTCTTTACCGCTGCGGGTATCGATTAAAGTGACTGAACCTTCCAGCGTATTACCGACATACAGTACCTGGTTCTCTTCATCCAGCGCGGTGGCGAAAGCACGGCGGCTGGTCTTGATGACTTCGGTGGTTGTGAGTTTTTCCAGATCGAGTTTGTAGATAAGCCCGCTGGTTTTGTCTTTATCAAATGACGGAGACGAGGCGGCAAAGAGCGTGTTCTGCTGACTATCAACCGCCAGTTCATACACGCCGTTACCGACATCGTGGGTCAGAAAATCGTTTTCAGGCAGCGTCTCTGCCGTGCTGGGCAGGCTGGTAAATAACAGCGCCGTGACGAGTGCTACGCCGGAATAGTGTTTCAGGGACTTCACAGTGTGGAGGTTCATTGACTTTTATTCACATTTATTTACGTGCTGCGAATGATAATGAGATCTAATCTCATTCGCAAATAAGATAAATGAAATGTGACTACCCAATCTGGTAGGTCAAAAAGAAACCAGCGGGCTACCGGGAGAATAAAGGGAGGGAAAGTACAGGCATAAAAAAACCCTTACTAACCAGAGGCTGGTGTTCAGGGTTTTCAGTGCAGGCGAAATTATTTCTTCGCGCGCTCGAAGGAAGCAACGATTTCAGCTTTAGCCGCTTCAGCGTTGTCCCAACCGTCAACTTTCACCCATTTGCCCGCTTCGAGATCTTTATAGTGTTCGAAGAAGTGAGTGATCTGCGCTTTCAGCAGGTCCGGCAGGTCGTTCACATCTTTGATGTGATCGTATTCTTTGCTCAGTTTGGTGTGCGGTACGGCAACCAGTTTCGCATCTTCACCGGATTCGTCGGTCATTTTCAGTACGCCAACCGGACGGCAACGAATGACTGAACCTGGCTCCAGCGGGTACGGAGTCGGGACCAGAACGTCTACCGGATCACCATCCAGAGACAGGGTGTGGTTGATGTAACCGTAGTTGCACGGATAGAACATCGCGGTGGACATGAAGCGGTCAACGAACAGGGCGCCGCTCTCTTTGTCAACTTCGTATTTGATCGGATCTGCGTTTGCAGGGATCTCGATAACAACGTAGATATCTTCCGGCAGATCTTTACCGGCAGGGACGTTGAGTAAGCTCATGTCTGTTTCCTTTAAATAAGCTATGGCAAACAAGTGGCGGGTATTATAGCCAACTCGCGCCGAATGTCTCCGCTTGTTTTCGCTTT
The DNA here is from genome assembly GCF_014103415.1 of Citrobacter sp. RHBSTW-00671. NCBI lineage: Bacteria > Pseudomonadati > Pseudomonadota > Gammaproteobacteria > Enterobacterales > Enterobacteriaceae > Citrobacter > Citrobacter sp. RHBSTW-00671. The sequence goes on along the minus strand of NZ_JABXPR010000003.1, from coordinate 67,154 downwards.
CGCGGCGCACATTTTCTTCTTTTTTCTTCTCTTTCGTGACAGGAAAATCCATATCTTTAGCCGCATTTTTCATAGTGATATGAAAGCGATTACAAAGTTGTGATTAACGTTTTATTTACTTTTTTGAAGTGTGATGTAACGCAATTCGTTACATGCTCAATTGTCTATAGTTTTTTCGCGACTGTTTATTAACCAACAATAATCCCCCTACGAGGACGCACTTATGTGGAAGCGCTTACTTTTAGTCACAGCAGTTTCGACAGCCATGTCGTCTATGGCATTGGCAGCCCCTTTAACCGTAGGATTTTCGCAGGTTGGCTCTGAATCCGGCTGGCGCGCGGCGGAAACCAATGTGGCGAAAAGCGAGGCCGAAAAGCGTGGTATTACGCTGAAAATCGCTGACGGCCAGCAAAAACAGGAAAACCAGATTAAAGCCGTACGCTCATTTGTCGCGCAGGGCGTGGATGCCATCTTCATTGCGCCGGTCGTGGCAACGGGTTGGGAGCCGGTGTTAAAAGAAGCGAAAGATGCCAACATTCCGGTCTTTTTGCTCGATCGTTCCATCGATGTAAAAGACAAATCTCTCTATATGACCACCGTTACCGCCAATAACGTGCTGGAAGGTAAATTAATCGGCGACTGGCTGATTAAAGAGGTGAACGGCAAACCGTGTAACGTGGTTGAGCTGCAAGGGACCGTCGGTGCCAGCGTGGCGATTGACCGTAAAAAAGGTTTTGCCGAAGCCATCGCCAGCGCGCCAAACATCAAAATTATTCGCTCTCAGTCCGGGGACTTCACCCGCAGTAAAGGCAAAGAAGTCATGGAGAGCTTTATCAAAGCTGAAAACAACGGCAAGAACATCTGCATGGTTTACGCTCACAACGATGACATGGTGATCGGGGCTATCCAGGCGATTAAAGAAGCGGGTCTGAAGCCGGGCAAAGATATTCTGACCGGTTCAATCGATGGCGTACCGGATATCTATAAAGCGATGATTGATGGCGAAGCCAACGCCAGCGTCGAGCTGACGCCAAATATGGCAGGGCCGGCATTCGATGCGCTGGAGAAATTCAAGAAAGACGGCACGATGCCTGAGAAGCTGACCATTACCAAATCCATCCTCTATCTGCCGGATACGGCGAAAGAAGAGTTAGAGAAGAAGAAAAACATGGGCTACTAGGCCTTCATGAAAATGCCGGGGGCGCTGCGCTTGCCCAACCTACATTACGCTCTTTTGTAGGCCGGATAAGCGTAGCGCCATCCGGCGTGATGCAGGGGGAACCATGACCACCGACCAACATCAGGAAATCCTCCGCACCGAAGGATTAAGCAAATTCTTTCCCGGCGTTAAGGCGCTGGATAATGTGGATTTCAGTTTGCGTCGTGGCGAGATTATGGCGCTGCTGGGAGAAAACGGGGCCGGAAAATCGACGCTGATCAAAGCGCTGACCGGCGTTTATCATGCCGATCGCGGCACGATCTGGCTCGAAGGCCAGACTATTTCCCCTAAGAATACCGCTCATGCCCAGCAACTGGGGATTGGCACCGTCTATCAGGAAGTGAACCTGCTGCCCAATATGTCGGTGGCAGATAATCTGTTTATTGGTCGTGAGCCGCGGCGCTTTGGCCTGCTGCAGCGCAAGCAAATGGAAAAGCGTGCTACGGAGCTGATGGCCTCCTACGGTTTTTCGCTCGACGTGCGCGAGCCGCTGAACCGCTTTTCGGTGGCGATGCAGCAGATAGTTGCCATCTGTCGGGCGATCGATCTCTCCGCGAAAGTGCTGATCCTTGATGAGCCCACCGCCAGCCTCGACACCCAGGAAGTTGAAATGCTGTTCGGCCTGATGCGGCATCTGCGCGATCGCGGCGTCAGTCTGATCTTCGTCACCCACTTCCTCGATCAGGTTTATCAGGTCAGCGATCGCATCACCGTTCTGCGTAACGGCGGCTTCGTTGGCTGCCGTGAAACCCGCGAGCTGCCACAGATCGAACTGGTCAAAATGATGTTGGGCCGTGAACTGGATACCCATGCGCTACAGCGTGCGGGCCGCACATTGCTGAGCGATAAGCCAGTAGCGGCGTTCAGTGATTTTGGCAAAAAAGGCACGATTGCACCGTTCGATCTGCAGGTACGCCCCGGCGAGATCGTCGGGCTGGCGGGGCTGCTGGGTTCGGGGCGAACAGAAGCGGCAGAAGTGATCTTCGGTATTAAACCTGCGGACAGCGGCAGTGCGCTGATCAAAGGTAAACCGCAGGTACTGCGATCGCCGCATCAGGCTTCGTGTCTGGGGATCGGCTTTTGCCCGGAGGATCGCAAAACGGATGGCATCATCGCCGCGGCTTCGGTACGGGAAAACATCATTCTGGCATTGCAGGCGCAGCGCGGCTGGCTGCGGCCCATCCCGCGGAAAGAACAAAACGAGATCGCCGAGCGCTTTATTCGTCAGCTCGGTATTCGCACCCCCAACGCTGAGCAGTCGATCGAATTTCTCTCCGGCGGCAATCAGCAAAAAGTCTTGCTCTCGCGCTGGTTGCTGACCAAACCGCAGTTCCTGATCCTCGATGAACCCACGCGTGGGATCGACGTTGGTGCGCATGCCGAGATTATCCGCCTGATCGAAACGCTGTGCGCGGATGGTCTGGCGCTACTGGTGATTTCATCCGAACTGGAAGAGTTAGTGGGCTATGCCGATCGGGTCATTATTATGCGCGATCGCAAACAGGTGGCCGAGATCCCGCTGGCTGAATTGTCCGTACCGGCGATCATGAATGCTATTGCGGCCTAAGGAGACTATGGTGATGCCTCAATCTCTCCCTCAATCCAATCCGCCTGAGCGGCGGTTTCGCTGGCCAAAGGGAATGCCGCAACTGGTGGCGCTGCTGTTGGTGCTGCTGGTGGATAGCCTGGTCGCGCCGCACTTTTATCAGGTCATTTTGCAGGATGGCCGCTTGTTCGGCAGCCCGATTGATATTCTCAACCGCGCCGCGCCCGTGGCGCTGCTGGCGATTGGTATGACGCTGGTGATTGCCACTGGCGGCATCGATCTTTCCGTTGGGGCGGTGATGGCCATTGCCGGGGCGACAACCGCTGCGATGACGGTTGCCGGGTACAGCTTACCCGTGGTGCTGCTTGCTGCCTTAGGCTCCGGCCTTCTGGCGGGATTGTGGAACGGGATTCTGGTGGCGATCCTCAAGATCCAACCGTTTGTCGCGACGCTGATCCTGATGGTGGCCGGGCGCGGCGTTGCGCAGTTGATCACCTCCGGGCAGATCGTCACCTTCAACTCACCTGATCTGTCGTGGTTTGGCAGCGGCTCGCTGTTACTGTTCCCCACGCCGGTAATTATTGCACTGCTCACGCTGGTGGTGTTCTGGTTGCTGACCCGAAAAACGGCGCTGGGCATGTTTATTGAAGCGGTAGGTATCAACATTCGTGCGGCGAAAAATGCCGGAGTCAACACCCGCGTCATAGTGATGCTTACCTATGTGCTGAGCGGCCTGTGCGCGGCGATTGCCGGCATTATCGTCACCGCGGATATCCGCGGGGCAGACGCCAATAACGCCGGATTGTGGCTGGAGCTGGATGCCATCCTGGCGGTAGTTATTGGCGGTGGCTCGCTGATGGGCGGACGTTTTAACCTGCTGCTATCGGTAATTGGCGCGTTGATCATTCAGGGGATGAACACCGGGATTTTACTGTCGGGCTTCCAGCCGGAACTGAATCAGGTGGTCAAAGCCATCGTGGTGTTGTGCGTGCTGGTCGTGCAGTCACAACGCTTTATCAGCCTGATAAAAGGAGTGCGCGGTCGTGATAAAACGTAATTTACCGCTGATGATCACCCTCGGGGTCTTTATTTTGGGCTACCTCTACTGCCTGACGCAATTTCCGGCTTTTGCCTCCACCCGGGTGATCTGCAATATTCTGACCGATAACGCCTTTTTAGGGATTATCGCCGTCGGCATGACTTTCGTCATTCTCTCCGGGGGGATCGATCTTTCCGTCGGGTCAGTGATTGCCTTTACGGGGGTATTTTTAGCAAAGGCGATTGGTTACTGGGGGATTTCGCCACTGCTGGCGTTTCCTTTGATTCTGGCAATGGGCTGTGCGTTTGGTGCGTTTATGGGATTGCTGATTGATGCCCTGAAGATCCCGGCATTTATTATCACCCTGGCGGGAATGTTCTTCCTGCGCGGTGTCAGCTATCTGGTTTCCGAAGAGTCGATTCCGATTAACCATCCTGTGTATGACGCCCTCTCCAGTCTGGCATGGAAGATCCCCGGCGGCGGTCGCCTGAGTGCGATGGGATTACTGATGCTAGGGGTCGTCGTCATCGGTATATTCCTGGCGCACCGTACGCGCTTTGGTAATCAGGTTTACGCCATTGGCGGCAACGCCACTTCGGCCAACCTGATGGGTATCTCAACCCGCAGCACCACCATCCGTATCTATATGCTGTCCACCGGGCTTGCGACGCTTGCCGGCATTGTCTTTTCCATTTATACCCAGGCCGGTTATGCGCTGGCAGGGGTCGGGGTAGAACTGGATGCTATCGCCTCGGTGGTGATTGGCGGTACGTTGCTCAGCGGTGGGGTTGGGACAGTTTTAGGTACCTTATTTGGTGTTGCCATACAGGGGCTGATTCAGACCTATATTAATTTTGATGGCACATTAAGTTCCTGGTGGACGAAGATCGCGATTGGTATTTTATTGTTTGTTTTTATTGCCTTACAACGTGGTCTCACGGTGCTTTGGGAAAATCGTCAGAGCTCGCCGGTCACCCGCGTGAGCACGGCTGAAGTGCCAAAGTAACGTCATGATTTTCCAGAAAACATTTAAATACCTAAACTTTTTCCGGTTGTAGTCGATAGGTTCTGTACAGGTCTGTTTTATCCCTACAACCGGAAATATAACGATGCCAAAATCCCTTTCAATTCGATCAAGTTTGTTGGTGTTATTGTCTCTGCTGACGTTTCTTCTGTTGCTGACCGGCAGTATGGGGCTTTATGCCGCCACCCGCGTTATTAACTCTTTGGTTTATCACGGTATTATGAGTTCTGCTATGTTGGCTGCCATTGCGTTGCTGGCGGTCATTTGGTTTATGCTGCGAAATAAGTTTCTCAAACCGTTGGATAACATTATTGAACAGCTGGAACGTCTGGCGACAGGCGATTTGTCGCCTGTCAGCGCGTTATCGGCCAGCGCTGAATTCAACCGCCTTAACGCTGCGATGGATGAAATGCGCCATGCATTGGGGGATTCTGTGCAGCGAGTGCGTGAAGCCAGCTCGCAAATTGATGTTGGCAGCCGTGAATTGAGCGCAGGTAACCAGCATCTGGCGCAACGTACAGAATCCACCGCCACGTCGCTGGAACAGACCGCTGCCAGTATGGAAGAACTCACCGCCACCGTGAAACAGAATGCGGAAAACGCAGAGCAGGCGCATCAGCTGGCAAAATCGGTATCGGATACCGCCGATCGGGGCAGTGAGATGGTGTGCTATATAATTGAAAAAATGCGCGATATTTCCGGCAGCTCCAGCCGAATTGCCGATATCCTCAGTGTGATTGACGGTATTGCTTTCCAGACCAATATCCTGGCACTCAATGCCTCCGTTGAAGCGGCGCGCGCGGGTGAGCAAGGCCGTGGTTTTGCGGTGGTAGCAGGGGAAGTACGCAATCTTGCCAGCCGTAGCGCCGAGGCGGCAAAAGAGATCCGTACATTGATCAGTGATTCCCATACGCATGTTGGTGAGGGAAGTGAACTGGCGCAGCAGGCGGGTGAAACCATGGATGAAATCGCGACCGAGGTTATGCGTATGACCAAGCTGATGCGTGAAATTGCCAGCGCGTCTCAGGAGCAGAGCCGTGGGATTGAGCAGGTGAATATTGCGGTGAGTCAGATGGATGAAACAGCGCAGCAGAATGCGGCGTTGGTACAGCAGTCTTCGGCGGCTACCCGCTCGTTGGAAGAGCAGTCTTCAGCGCTAATCGAAGCCATGGCCGTATTTAAGCTACAGACAGCCTAACCGAACGATGGATTTTGTAGGCCGGATAAAGGCGTTTACGCCGCCATCCGGCAATATCACCGCATCGTGCCGGATGACGCTTCGCTTATCCGGCCTATAACGCGTTATAGGCCGGGATGTTGCGCTTACGCGTCCGGGAACTCGCGGATAAAGCGCTCTACATCGTCGACCATATGGTCATTACCGACGAAGAAGGAGCGACGCTGGTGCAGGCTTTCTGGGATGATATCCAAAATACGATTTTTACCGTCGCTCGCCTTGCCGCCTGCTTGCTCGGCCAGCAGGGCCATTGGGTTGCATTCGTACAGCAGGCGCAGTTTCCCTTCCGGGTGGCTGGCGGTGCTTGGGTACAGGTAGATCCCACCTTTCAGCAGATTGCGATGGAAGTCCGCAACCAGAGAGCCAATGTAGCGCGAGGTGTACGGGCGCTGGGTTGACTTATCTTCTTCCTGGCAGAATTTAATGTACTTCTTCACGCCGTTCGGGAATTTGATGTAGTTGCCTTCGTTAATGGAGTACGTGCTGCCTTTCGCCGGGAAGCGCATACGTTCCTGGCTGAGGCAAAATACGCCCAGAGAAGGATCGTAGGTGAAGGCGTGTACGCCGCAACCGGTGGTGTACACCAGCATGGTGGATGAACCATAAACAACGTAACCCGCAGCAACCTGTTTGTTGCCCGGCTGCAGGAAATCCTCTTCCGTGACCGGTGTGCCGACAGGGGTTACGCGGCGGTAAATAGAGAAAATCGTACCGACAGAGACGTTTACATCGATGTTGGATGAGCCATCCAGTGGATCCATTAGCACAACGTATTTTGCGTGTTCACAGCCTTCAAAGACGACGATTTCATCTTCTTCTTCTGAGGCAATACCCGCCACGATGTCGCGCGCCTTCAGTGCAGCTTTCAGTTTCTCGTTTGCGAACAGATCGAGTTTTTGTTGCACCTCTCCCTGTACGTTCTCTGCACCGCTGGCACCCAGGATATCGACCAGACCGGCCTTATTGATATCGCGGTGGATGATCTTGGCGCCCAGCTTTATTGCCGACAACAAAGCAGTGAGTTCACCGGTAGCATGAGAAAACTCGTGCTGCTTTTCGACAATAAATTCACCTAACGTTTTCATAACACTTTCCCTGCAATTTATGTGGAGTAAAGCGACCGCAACAATATTAACAAATATTTCAGCTATCGCGCTCAGGTGAATCGCGCCAGCAAACTACGGAATATCCTGAAATGCGTTTCTCAGTTGCCAGACATGTGCGTAAAATGGCCCCCAGATTAAAAAAGGATAGTGACGTATGCGCATTCATATTTTGGGAATTTGTGGCACTTTCATGGGCGGTCTGGCGATGCTGGCACGCTCGCTCGGTCATGAAGTAACGGGTTCGGACGCCAATGTGTATCCGCCGATGAGCACCTTACTTGAGAAGCAAGGCATTGAACTTATTCAGGGTTATGATGCCAGCCAGCTTGACCCACAGCCGGACCTGGTGATCATCGGCAATGCGATGACCCGTGGTAATCCCTGCGTGGAAGCGGTGCTGGAGAAGAACATTCCTTTCATGTCTGGCCCGCAATGGCTGCATGACTTTGTGTTGCGCGACCGCTGGGTACTGGCGGTGGCGGGAACGCACGGCAAAACGACTACGGCTGGAATGGCAACCTGGATCCTCGAAGTCTGTGGTTATAAGCCGGGCTTCGTAATCGGCGGCGTGCCGGGTAACTTTGAGGTTTCCGCGCGTCTGGGCGAAAGCAACTTTTTCGTGATTGAAGCGGATGAGTACGACTGCGCCTTCTTCGATAAGCGTTCCAAATTTGTGCATTACTGCCCGCGTACCCTGATCCTCAACAACCTTGAGTTCGATCACGCGGACATCTTTGACGATCTGAAAGCGATTCAGAAGCAGTTCCATCACCTGGTGCGCATCGTGCCGGGTCAGGGACGCATCATCTACCCGGAAAACGACATCAATCTGAAACAGACGATGGCGATGGGCTGCTGGAGCGAACAGGAGCTGGTGGGCGAGCAGGGTCACTGGCAGGCGAAAAAGCTAACCACCGATGCTTCCGAGTGGGAAGTGTGGCTGGACGGTGAAAAAGTGGGTGAAGTTAAGTGGGGTCTGGTAGGCGAACACAACATGCACAATGGCCTGATGGCGATTGCGGCAGCCCGCCACGTGGGCGTGTTGCCAGCGGATGCGGCGAATGCACTAGGCTCGTTCATCAACGCCCGCCGTCGTCTTGAACTGCGTGGCGAAGCGCACGGCGTGACGGTGTATGACGATTTTGCCCATCACCCAACCGCGATACTGGCAACGCTTGCGGCGCTGCGCGGTAAAGTGGGCGGCACGGCGCGCATTATTGCGGTGCTGGAACCTCGCTCTAACACCATGAAAATGGGCCTGTGCAAAGACGATCTCGCGCCATCATTAGGCCGTGCGGACGAAGTGTTCCTGCTGCAACCGCCGCATATTCCGTGGCAGGTAGCGGAAGTCGCTGAAGCCTGCGTCCAGCCAGCTCACTGGAGTGGTGATGTGGATGCGCTGGCGGATATGGTAGTGAAAACCGCGCAGCCTGGCGATCATATCCTGGTAATGAGCAACGGTGGTTTTGGCGGTATTCATCAAAAACTGCTGGATGGTCTGGCGAAGAAAGCTCAGGCAGAAGCGCAAGAGTAAAATAACGCCAGGTTTGCGATGTCTTTGTTCTGGCGTGCATCTGCGACCAGCCGCTATGCGGCTGGTTTTTTATTTTGCGCGCCTGGCGGTACAGGCATGACGTTTTTCTGGCAGGGTCGTGATTGTCTACAACGGTATTAACTATGCTCACTCGCGAAAAAATAACGTCTACCACCTCGGCACTTTTTCTCCCGTTGGATGCGCTTTACGCGCAGTCGTTTCCCTGGCATGAGCAGCGGGAAATGCCAGCGAAGCAGTTGGCGTTAAGTAACCCGCACTATGCGCTCGAAGCGTGGCTTGACGGTACGACATTGGTGGGGCTCAGCGGTTGCTGGGATTTCGGCGAATATACGTATATCGAGCATCTGGCGATTGATGGCGCGCTACGTTCGCAAGGCTATGGCAAAAAGGTGTTACACACCATTCTCACCCGTTCTCCGATGACGATTCTGGAGATTGATCCGATAACAACGGATATCGCTAATAAACGTTTACGCTTTTATGAGTCGATGGGGTTTTGTGCGAATGAATGGGCGCATACGCATCCGGCGTATCATCAGGGGATCGCTGACCATGAACTGATTGTGCTGAGCTATCCGCACCCGATAGATGCAAAACGCTACCAGCGCTTTAATGAGGATTTGCGCCATCATGTGATGGCGTTGTAAAGGTGGTGCCCCAAGAGATGGGGCATCCTTTGCGGAGTTACGCTTCGTTTTCCGCCAGTTCGCGCAGATACTGGAAGATCTGGCGGGAAGATTTTGGCGGTTTATTGCCCGCTTTTTCTTTCCTGGCGTTACGCACCAGCGAACGCAGTTGCTGACGGTCGGCATCAGGCCACAGGTTCATCACTTCTTCGATGGCTTCATCGCTACCGTCAACCATACGGTCACGCAGTTGCTCCAGCTTATGGAAGACAACAACTTGCTGGTTGTGGCGGTTTTTCAGCTTGTCCAGCGCCTGGCGGATGGGATCGACGTCGCGCTGGCGCAACATTTTGCCAATCAGCTGCAGCTGGCGGCGGCGTCCTTCCATCTTAATACGCTGGGCCAGCTCAATGGCGGCACGTAAATCCGCATCGAGCGGGATTTTATCCAGCGCGTTTTTCCCCAGTTTTACCAGTTCCACGCCCAGATGTTTTAACTCCTCGGCGTCACGTTTTATTTCACTTTTACTGACCCAGATAATTTCATCGTCTTCGTCATCGATGTCATCACCGGGAACGTCGTCGAGCCAGTCTTCGGGCTGCTTAGTCATGTCAGGCTCCTTAAAAAAAGAGGCTAATGTTACCAGTTAAGATGCGCACTGAAAAACGGTTCTCTGTTAGACTTCAGAGAAACTCTCTCTACATTATGGCATTTGCGATGAAAGTAATCTCACAAGTTGAAGCGCAGCGTAAGATTCTGGAAGAAGCGGTCTCGACAGCACTGGAATTAGCGTCAGGTCAGTCGGATGGCGCGGAAGTCGCTGTAAGCAAGACCACGGGTATTAGCGTCAGCACCCGTTATGGTGAAGTGGAGAACGTAGAATTCAATAGCGATGGTGCGCTGGGGATTACGGTTTATCACCAGAACCGTAAGGGCAGCGCATCGTCCACCGATTTAAGCCCACAGGCGATAGCGCGCACCGTGCAGGCCGCGCTGGATATCGCCCGTTACACTTCACCGGACCCGTGCGCAGGCGTGGCGGATAAAGACCTGCTGGCCTTTGATGCGCCAGATTTAGACTTGTTCCACCCGGCGGAAGTCTCCCCTGACGAAGCCATCGAACTGGCGGCGCGCGCTGAACAGGCAGCGTTGCAGGCGGACAAACGCATCACCAATACCGAAGGTGGCAGCTTTAACAGCCACTATGGCATCAAAGTGTTTGGTAACAGCCATGGCATGTTGCAGGGCTACTGCTCTACGCGTCACTCTCTTTCCAGCTGCGTGATCGCGGAAGAAAATGGCGATATGGAACGCGATTATGCCTACACCATTGGCCGGGCGATGGGCGATCTGCAAACGCCGGAATGGGTGGGGGCTGACTGTGCGCGCCGCACGTTATCGCGCCTGTCGCCGCGTAAGCTCTCCACCATGAAAGCACCGGTTATTTTCGCCAATGAAGTGGCGACCGGGCTGTTTGGGCACCTCGTCGGCGCCATTGCGGGTGGCTCGGTATATCGTAAATCGACCTTCCTGTTGGACTCGCTGGGCAAACAAATTCTGCCGGAATGGCTGACTATTGAAGAACATCCGCACCTGCGCAAAGGACTGGCTTCTTCGCCGTTCGACAGCGAAGGCGTGCGTACGGAACGCCGTGACATTATTAAAGATGGCGTGCTGACCCAGTGGCTGCTGACCAACTACTCTGCGCGTAAGCTGGGGCTGAAGAGCACCGGCCATGCTGGCGGAATTCACAACTGGCGAATTCCGGGGCAGGGGCTAAGCTTCGAGCAGTTGCTCAAAGAGATGGGCACTGGCCTGGTGGTGACTGAGCTGATGGGGCAGGGCGTGAGCGGTATTACCGGAGATTACTCGCGCGGCGCGGCGGGCTTCTGGGTTGAAAATGGCGAAATTCAGTACCCGGTGAGCGAAATTACCATCGCCGGTAACTTAAAAGATATGTGGCGAAATATCGTCACCGTCGGTAATGATATTGAAACCCGCAGCAATATACAGTGTGGTTCGGTACTGTTGCCGGAGATGAAGATCGCCGGGCAGTAATACCCGTCATACTTCAAGCTGCAGCTCGAATGATTTAGGGTATCCGGCGTTATTTTTTAATAATAAAAAGGAAGTGAGCAATGCGTAAACACCTGTTAGCGATCGTCGCGGCTTCAACGCTGGTTCTTGGTTCTTCTGCCTTTGCAGCCGATCTTGAAGACGATATGGGGATCCTCAACGACAACCTGAAGATCGTTGAAAAAACGGATAACGCGACCGAGCTAAAAGATGCGTTAACCAAAATGCGTACAGCTGCGCTGGATGCACAAAAGGGAACGCCACCGAAGCTGGAAAGCAAATCCCCTGATAGCCCGGAGATGAAAGATTTCCGCCACGGTTTTGACACGCTGATCGGCCAGATCGACGGTGCGCTGAAACTGGCGAATGAAGGTAAAGTCTCAGAGGCGAAAGCCGCAGCGGAAGAGCTAAAAACCACCCGCAACGCTTACCATAAGAAGTATCGTTAATTTATGTATCCGGCCTGCGCAACCGTAGGCCGGATAAGACGCGGAAGCGTCGCCCTCCGGCACCACTCTCACCCATAAGTAAACGTTATCCCCATCACATTATTTAACTTTTAACGCCAACCCGTTTTTCCTGCTGCTTGCGGTTTCCCTGCTATCTCGTGCGATCTCCATCACGTTATCTAAGGGGAAAATAACCAATCCCGCCCTTTTTGCGGCACAGATCACTGTCGCTGCATCCCTTTCCACTTCGAAGTGGAAAACAACTCGCTACAAACTTTTAACCTCCACCGCTACTTTACCCTCAGAGCCATTAGTGGGGTAAGACGAGTGAATAACGGAGCTGTAATGAATGACATGGGGGAATCGGTGGAACTGGCCGACCGCATGCTGGCGCAGGTGTATGCCTTGCTGCGCGAACGTCACATTATTCCCAACGCAGTACAGGAACAGATGCTGACATCGCACGTTCGCGCCATGGCGCACCGTTCGGTCACGTGTGAACCGCTACCTGAAGTCGATGCCAGCTTATTTGATGAAATATCTGCCGAATCAATGGCGCTTGCCCGCGACATCGTCGCCGAGTTTGGCAATCTTCCTGAGGAAGAGGCCTGGCTGCTGTCGGTGCACTTCGAAGTCGCGAAAGACAACCTTTAAGGAGCAAAAGATGGAACAGATTACCGTAGTGATTGGCGATCGTCTGGGTAAAGGCCAGAAAGTGGCGGCAGGCGTTGAGAAAGCGGGTGGCCGTGCGGTTGTGGTACCGGGCGTTGCCGCTGATATGAAGCTGGGCGATGTGATGAAAGCGGAAAATGCCACCTTTGGCATCTCGTTTTGCGGCAGCGGTGGTGCGGGGGCGATTACCGCGCAGACCAAATACGGCTACAAGGCGAAATACGGCATGCGCTCGGTTGAAGAGGGCGTAACCGCCATCAACGAAGGGTGCAACGTGCTGGGGTTCGGCTTTATGGACAAAGAAGAACTCGGCGAGCGCCTGGTGCAGGCGTGGCAAAAGAAACACGGCGCTTAAGCATGAAAGAGCAATTCACCACCACGGTGAGAGTCACGGGTAAGGGCGAGACTAAAGCTCGCGCCTTTGCCGATGCCCTGAACCACGTTCAGGCTGCGGTGATGAAAGCGTCGCCGCATATCTTACTGCGTATTGAGCCACAGGATGTGCAGGTTGTTCAAGCGCGTGAATCGGTGCGTAAAGAGGCATTTTTATTCCTCTTTTTGCGCCGGGAAAGACGTACTTTCAGCGTGGAGCTGGACGTGACCGTCAACGTGACTGCCATCAATCTCGACAAGGTGGATTTCGTTACGCAACGCTGATTCTCTATTAAAAGGCATAATTATGTTCCTGATAATATTAATAAAATCGCTCATCATCGGTGGCCTGGTTGGCGTCGGTGTCGGCGCTGGGGCTGCACGCATGTTTCATGCGCCTACCACGCAAGGGATGGGCGCGTTTCGTACTCTGGGAGAACTGAATTCCTGCGAAGGGGATCCGGCGTCTCACTTCTCGTTCGGCCTGGGCTTCTTCTTTAACGCCTGGGCTTCTTCCGTTGCGGCAGGGGCGTTCACGCAAGACGTTGACCACCGCATCATCCCCAACTGGGGGGCCGCCGCGCTGATGATTAAAAATCGCAACGTCGGTGAAACGCTGCACGATCCTAAACGCATGGCGATTGCTTGTGGCGTTATCGGGATGATTGTCGTGACGTTCCTGAACCTTACCGCATCATCCGTACCCGAAGCATTGCAGGTTACCGCCGTTAAGGTGCTGGTTCCTGCAGCCAACCTGTTGGTCAACACGGTAATGCCGGTGATCTTCTGGCTGGCGGCGATCGATGCCGGTAAAAAATCTGGCTTCTGGGCGACCGTTTTCGGTGGTGCAGCACAGCTGATTATGGGTAACGCCGTTCCGGGTTTGGTCCTCGGTATTCTGATTGGTAAAGGTGTTGAAGAGAGCGGCTGGAACCACGTCACCAAAGTGATGATGGTGGCTATCGTCGCGCTGTTCGTCCTGAGCGGCTTCTTCCGCGGCTTCGATATGAAGATGATCGAATCCTTCCATCTGACCGTGCCTAACTGGCTGGAACTGATCCACAACTCGCTCAGCGGCAAATAACGGAGGCCATCATGGAACAAAATAAAGGTTTTTGGTTTGCCGACTGGTCGTTCCCGATCTTCGTTGGCCTGCTCTCTTCCGGCGTCTTTGCCGGAACGCACATGTACTACCTGTATGGCATTGGTGCATTCAACGAAGTGGCGTTTGTGGCGATGCTTAAAGCGGGAATGGATACCGGCTCCTACGGCGCGGTAGCGGCATTTGGCGCAAGTTTCCTGTTTGCCCGCATCATTGAAGGTTCGTTGGTGGGGATTTTGGACATTGGCGGGGCGATTCAGACCGGTGTTGGGCTAGGCGTTCCGGCGCTATTGCTGGGCGCGGGCATTATTTTCCCGGTCGCCAATTTTGCCGCCTCACTGGTCACTGGTCTGGTGATTGGTCTGGCGATTGGCTACATCATCATTCTGGCGCGTAAGTTCACCATCAACCAGAGCGACTCGACCTACGGGGCTGACGTGATGATGGGGGCCGGCAACGCCTCCGGCCGCTTCCTTGGGCCGTTGATTATCCTCAGTGCCATGACGGCCTCTATTCCTATCGGGATCGGCTCTCTGGCGGGCGCACTGCTGTTTTACCTGTGGCAGAAACCAATCACCGGCGGTGCGATCCTCGGCGCGATGATCCTCGGTTCCATCTTCCCGATTGCCATTAGCTAACTGTTGATTTGCAGGCCGGATAAGGCGGTTACGCCGCCATCCGGCAAAGGAGAGAGCAATGTTTGATTTACTCCTGCGCCATGCGCGTCTGGTTCACGATACGGTGAGTGATATTGCGCTCAAGGACGGCAAAATCGCGGCGCTGGGCGACATTGATAGCCCGGCGGCAAACATCATCGACTTACGCGGCGAGTGCTACGTCAGCGCAGGCTGGATTGATTCCCACGTCCACTGTTATCCCAAATCCCCGATTTATCATGACCAACCCGACAGCGTCGGCATTGCCACCGGCGTCACCACGGTGGTCGATGCGGGCAGTACCGGGGCGGATGACATCGACGATTTTTACACCCTGACGCGCGATGCCGCCACCGAGGTGTATGCGCTGCTGAATATCTCCCGCGTTGGGCTTATTGCCCAGAACGAGCTGGCTAACATGGCCAATATCGACGCCGATGCGGTGCAACAGGCGGTGAAGCGCCACCCTGATTTTATCGTCGGCCTGAAAGCGCGTATGAGCAGCAGCGTAGTCGGTGAAAACGGCATCACGCCGCTGGAGCGCGCCAAAGCGATGCAGGCGCAGAACGGTGACCTGCCGCTGATGGTGCACATCGGCAACAACCCCCCGGATCTGGATGAGATTGCCGAACGCCTGATGGCGGGCGACATCATCACCCACTGCTACAACGGCAAGCCAAACCGCATTCTGACACCGGAAGGTGAGCTGCGTGCGTCGGTGACACGGGCGATTTCGCGCGGGGTTCGTCTGGACGTTGGGCACGGTACAGCCAGCCTCAGCTTTGCGGTGGCGAAACGCGCTATCGAACTGGGTATTCTGCCGCACACCATCAGTTCCGATATTTACTGCCGCAACCGCATCAGTGGCCCGGTGCATTCCCTGGCGAATGTGATGTCGAAGTTTCTCGCTATCGGCATGTCACTGCCACAAGTTATTGAATGCGTAACCGCTAATGCGGCCGATGGTCTGCGTCTGAAAAACAAGGGCCGACTGCTGGTGGGGCTGGATGCCGATCTGACCCTCTTTGCGCTGAAACGCCAGCCTGGCGTGCTGGTAGATGCCGAAAACGACAGCCTGCAGGCTGAACAACTGCTGGTGCCGCTTGCCGCAATACGTGCGGGTAAGGGCTATATGACCGAACAAGGGAGCGCGGAACATGCCTTCAATTTTTGAGAAGTACCATTTAAAACAGGTGATTAATACATCCGGTCGCATGACGGCACTGGGTGTCTCCACGCCACGACCGGAAGTGGTTCAGGCTGCGATGGCGGGGATGAATCAATACTTCGAAATGAAAGATCTGGTCAATAAGACAGGTGAGTACATTGCGAAGTTACTGGATGTGGAAGGAGCAACCGTTGTTTCCTGTGCCTCGGCAGGGATTGCCCAGTCGGTGGCGGCGGTGCTGGTGAAAGACAGTGACTGGCTATTGGAAAACCTGCACGTGACGCCTGTCGATAACAACGAAATCGTGCTACCCAAAGGCCACAACGTTAACTTCGGCGCCCCGGTTGGCGCGATGGTGGCGCTCGGCGGCGGTAAGTTAGTGGAAGCAGGCTATGCCAACGAATGTTCGGCGGCGCAGTTGGCTGCGGCTATTACACCGCGCACGGCGGCAATTCTGTATATCAAATCGCACCACTGTGTACAGAAAAGCATGCTCAGCGTGGAGCAGGCTGCGGTGGTCGCTCGCACGCATAACCTACCGTTGATCGTCGATGCGGCGGCGGAAGAGGATTTGCAATGTTACTACCGTGTCGGCGCGGACCTGGTCATTTACAGCGGTGCGAAGGCGATTGAAGGGCCAACCAGCGGTCTGGTGATTGGCAAAACGCAGTATGTTGAATGGGTCAAGCGCCAGACGGCGGGCATTGGCCGGGCAATGAAGGTCGGCAAAGAAGGCATCCTCGGTTTGACCTGTGCTATCGAACTGTATCTAAGCGCGCAGAAAGAGAGCGGTGCGGAGATGGTAGAAAAAATGACGCCGTTTATAGCGGCGTTGAATGCCCTGAATGGCGTGAGCGCTCGTGTCGTGTGGGACGGTGCGGGACGCGACATTGCACGCGCAGAAATTAAGTTTGATGAAGCGGTAACCGGTATCGCTACGGGCGAACTGGTCGAGGCGCTGAAACAGGGGGAGTATGCGATTTACTTCCGTGGTTACAAAGCCAATGAAGGCATCATCGAGGCGGATGTGCGCAGCGTCGATCGCGCGCAACTGGAGATTGTGGCTCGCCGGATTGCTGAAGTGATTTCGCAGGAGAAAAAAGCATGAAATTAACCCCTAATTTTTACCGCGATCGCGTCTGTCTGAACGTGCTGGCAGGCTCCAAACAGAACGCCCGGGATATTTATGCGGCGGCGGAAGGCCATGTGCTGGTTGGCGTGCTGTCAAAAAATTACCCCAACGTCGCAAGCGCGGTTGCGGATATGCGTGAATACGCGGCGCTTATTGACAATGCACTGTCTGTGGGGCTGGGGGCGGGCGATCCGAACCAGTCGGCGATGGTCAGTGAAATTTCCCGCCAGGTGCAGCCTCAGCATGTTAATCAGGTGCTCACCGGCGTGGCAACCAGCCGTGCGCTGCTTGGTCAGCAGGATACGGTGGTCAACGGTCTGGTCTCGCCAACGGGGACGCCTGGCAGGGTGAAAATTTCCACCGGTCCGCTAAGCAGCCAGACGCCGGACGGCATTGTGCCGGTTGAAACCGCGATTGCTCTGCTCAAAGATATGGGCGGTAGCTCAATTAAGTACTTTCCGATGGGCGGTCTGAAATGCCGTGACGAATACATCGCGGTCGCGCAGGCCTGCGCCCGTCATGACTTCTGGCTGGAGCCAACCGGCGGTATCGATCTGGATAATTTCACTGAAATCCTGCAAATTGCCCTCGATGCCGGAGTGAGTAAAATCATTCCTCACATCTATAGTTCGATTATTGATAAGGTGAGTGGTAACACTCGTCCGGACGACGTACGCCAGCTGATGGCGATGACCCGGGCCTGCGTAGGCTAACTGACAGATGAGGAAACTGACGTGCGATTCCCCAACCAACGTTTAGCACAGCTGTTTGACATGCTGCAAAACGAGGCGCTCCCGCAGGATGAGCTGGCGCAGCGGTTGTCGGTTTCTACACGCACCGTACGTGCGGATATTACGGCGCTAAACGCGCTGCTTACTCAGTATGGTGCCCAGTTTGTTCTCAGCAGGGGCAGCGGTTACCAGCTTAAAATTGACGACCCGGCAAGCTTTCACACCCTGCAAACGCAGCAGCCCAATACGTTGCTGCGTATCCCGCGGACCAGCCAGGAACGGATACACTGGCTGGTGGTGCGTTTTCTGACGTCGGCCTTTTCGCTGAAGCTTGAAGATTTAGCTGATGAATGGTTTATCAGTCGTGCGACGCTGCAAAATGATATGGCCGAAGTCCGTGAACACCTGCAACGTTATCATCTGACGCTGGAAACGCGTCCCCGTCACGGCATGAAGCTGTTCGGCAGCGAGATGGCGATCCGCGCCTGTTTGACCGATCTGCTATGGACGCTGGCGCAGCAGGACCCGCAGCATCCGTTAGTGACGCAAGAGGCGCTTAATGCTGGGATACCTGAGCAACTACAGCCGGTTTTACAGGATATTTTTGCTCGTTTTCATATTCGTCTGACCGATGAGGGCGAGCTGTTTCTGCGCTTGTACTGTGCGGTGGCTATCCGGCGGATTAGCGAAGGGTATCCACTGCCTGAGTTTGCCGCTGAAGAAACTGAACAGGCGGTGTGCCTGGCGGCAAGAGAGATTGCGGGGATTTTGCACCAACTGGCAGACAAGCCGCTTTCCGTGTATGAAGAAAACTGGCTTCAGGTACACATTGCCGCCCGTCAGGTACAGGAGATTGCGCCCAGCGCCATCAATGCCGATGATGACGAAGCGCTGGTCAATTACATCCTGCGTTTTATCAACACCCAGTACAACTACAACCTGCTGAATGACCAGCAGTTGCATGCCGATCTGCTGACACATATTAAGACGATGATCACCCGGGTTCGCTACCAGATCATGATCCCTAATCCGTTGCTGGAAAATATTAAACAGCACTACCCGATGGCATGGGATATGACGCTGGCCGCCGTGTCAGGTTGGGGGAAATACACGCCGTATACCATCAGTGAAAATGAGATCGGCTTTCTGGTTCTGCATATTGGCGTTGGACTGGAACGTAGTTACAACATCGGTTACCAGCGTCAACCGCGTGTGCTGTTGGTCTGTGATGCGGGAAATGCGATGGTGCGGATGATTGAAGCGGTGCTGGCGCGAAAATATCCGCAGATTGATATTGTGGGCACCGTGACGCTACGCGACTACGAACAGCGGGACAGCATCAGCGAAGACTTCGTTATTTCTACCGCGCGGATCGGTGAAAAAGACAAGCCCGTAGTGATGATTGCGCCGTTTCCTACTGACTATCAACTGGAGCAGATCGGGAAACTGGTGCTGGTGGACCGAACCCGTCCGTGGATGCTGAACAAGTTTTTCGATGCCGCCCACTTTCGTGTTATCGACGGCACCATGGATCAGCAAACGCTGTTCAAAACGTTATGCCACCAGTTGCAGGATGAAGGTTTTGTCGACGCGGAGTTTCTTGATTCGGTTGTGGAACGTGAGGCCATTGTTAGCACGATGTTGGGTGACAGCATTGCCCTGCCGCACGCCCTCGGTCTGCTGGCAAAGAAAACGGTGGTCTACACCATCCTCGCCCCGCAGGGTATTGCCTGGGGCGATGAAACGGCACACGTGATTTTCTTGCTCGCCATTAGCAAAAGCGAATACGAAGAAGCGATGGCCATTTACGATATTTTCGTCACCTTCCTGCGTGAGCGCGCCATGGCGCGGCTCTGCGCATGTCAGAATTTTGCCGAGTTCAAAACGGTTGCCATGGAGTGTGTGAGCCGTTTTTGAGAGGCGTTTTCCAGAATTCGATGTAATGTGAATGTAATGCTAAACTGCATTACACATTCGATTCTACTGGAGGCATAATGGCCACGCTGAACGTCCGTCTGGATGAAAAACTCAAAAATGAGGCTTATGCCGTGCTGGAAAAACTGAACATTACGCCAACGGAAGCCGTGCGATTACTGTTTCAGTACGTCGCGGAAACGGGGCGAATGCCAGTGAAAACCGTTACCGTTAGCGACAGTGAAGATGCACTGATTCAGACAGTCCGGGAGAGGCTGGCCAGCCCGCAAAAGGGAATCAAGGTTAGTCTGGATGACTTATGAACTGGAATTCGACCCGAGAGCCTTAAAAGAGTGGCATAAACTGGGTGATACGGTGAAGGCTCAGTTTAAGAAGAAGTTGGCCGACGTGTTGTTGAACCCCAGAATTGACTCTGCCCGTTTAAACGCTCTTCCAGATTGCTATAAAATTAAGCTTAAGTCGTCCGGCTATCGTCTGGTGTACCAGGTTCGGGATGAGGTTGTGATCGTGTTTGTTGTCGCGGTCGGCAAGCGAGAACATTCAGCCGTTTATCACGATGCAAACAAACGGCTTTAGCGATTAACGCAAATGATGTACAACCTGGTTGCTGCTACCGCGCCAGATCAGCGCCGGGTCTTTAAGATCCTGCACAAATTTGCCATCGACCAGCACGTTGATGAGATCCACCACCTGCATTTGCGCGGCGTTGAGTTCATCGAGCTTGTAACCGGTCCACACCCAGATGTCTTTCCCCGGACACTCAGCGCGAATACGCTGTACCAGTTGCAGGATATCCGGCACGTTTTGCGGATGCAGGGGATCGCCGCCGGACAGCGAAATACCCTGACGGTGAATACGCGTGTCGTTAAGATCGGCAACGATCTTGTCTTCCATCTCTTTGGTGAATGGCAGACCGGAGTTTAACCGCCATGTGCTTTTGTTATAGCAGCCCGGACATTCGTGTACGCACCCGGAGACAAACAGGGTGCAGCGGGTGCCGGGGCCGTTAACGATATCGACGGGGTAATATTGATGGTATTGCATTTTCGCGTCTCAATTGACGTCATTACTGCGTTGGCTGCGCTCGCTCGCCCGGGTCACTTACTAATGTAAGCTCCCCGGGATTCGCTTGCTTGCCGCCTTGTCCTGGCGCCAATTGCTTTGCGAAAAGCGTCGCATTGCCGGGCAATAATACTGTCGAAATTAACCTATCTGCCCGTTACCTAAATGCTTAACGCGGCGCTTCACTTCTTCCTGCTTACCGGCGTTAAACGGACGAGCGTCCGGGCTGCCTAAGTAACCGCATACGCGACGGGTTACCGATACGCGTGCGGCGTCGTGGTTACCACATTTCGGGCAGGTGAAGCCTTTGCTGGTGCATTCGAACTCACCGGTAAAGCCACATTCGTAGCACTCATCGATTGGCGTGTTGGTCCCGTAATACGGCACGTGCTGGTAGCTGTAATCCCACACGTCTTCCAGCGCTTTCAGGTTGTGCTGAATATTCGGGTACTCGCCGTAGCAAATGAAGCCTCCGCTTGCCAGCGGCGGGTACGGCGCTTCGAAATCGATTTTGTCGTACGGGTTTACCTTCTTCTCTACATCAAGGTGGAAGCTGTTGGTGTAGTAGCCTTTGTCGGTTACGCCTGGCACTACACCAAACTCGGCGGTATCGAGACGGCAGAAACGGTCACACAGGTTTTCACTGGGTGTGCTGTACAGGCTGAAACCGTAGCCGGTCTCGTCTTTCCACTGATCAACAGCCTGACGCAGACGTTCGACAATGGCGATACCTTTGGCGCGCAGCTCTTCGCTGTCGTACAGGTGCTTATCACCAAACAGCGCGTTGATGGTCTCGTGAATGCCGATGTAACCCAGAGAGATGGATGCGCGTCCATTTTTAAAGATTTCAGACACATCATCGTCCGCTTTCAGGCGAACACCGCAGGCACCTTCCATATACAGGATCGGTGCAACGCGGGCCTTCACGCCTTCCAGACGCGCAATGCGGGTCATCAGCGCTTTACGTGCCAGAATCAGACGGTCGTCGAGCAGTTTCCAGAAGGTGGCTTCGTCACCATGGGCTTCCAGCGCGATGCGTGGCAGGTTCAGGCTAATAACGCCAAGGTTGTTACGTCCGTCGTGAACCTGTTCGCCGTTCTCGTTTTCCCATACACCGAGGAAGCTACGGCAGCCCATTGGGGTTTTGAACGAACCGGTGACTTTCACTACCTGATCGTAGTTCAGGATATCCGGGTACATACGCTTGCTTGCACATTCCAGCGCCAGCTGTTTGATATCGTAGTTCGGATCGCCAAACTTGTGATTCAGACCGTCACGAATCGCGAATACCAGTTTCGGGAAGACGGCCGTTTTACGGTTTTTACCCAGTCCCGCGATGCGGTTACGCAGAATGGATTGCTGGATCAAACGGGATTCCCAGCTGGTTCCCAGGCCAAAACCAAAGGTGACGAATGGCGTCTGACCATTAGCGGTATGCAGGGTATTCACTTCATACTCAAGGGACTGGAATGCGTCATAGCACTCTTTCTCGGTACGGGAATGTGCATAACCGTCAGCGTCCGGGATCTGCCATTCTTCAGCGGTTTTACGGTGTTTATTAAAGCTCTCGGTCACGAATGGCGCGAGGACTTCATCAATACGGTTGATGGTGGTGCCGCCATAAATATGGCTGGCAACCTGCGCAATGATTTGTGCAGTGACGGCGGTCGCGGTCGAGATGGATTTTGGCGGCTCAATCTCCGCGTTACCCATCTTAAAGCCCTGTGTCAGCATACCTTTCAGGTCGATCAGCATGCAGTTAAACATCGGGAAGAACGGAGAATAGTCGAGGTCGTGATAGTGAATATCACCACGTTCATGTGCCTGGACGACATCACGCGGCAGCAGGTGCTGGCGCGCATAATGTTTGGCGACGATACCCGCCAGCAGGTCACGCTGGGTCGGGATCACTTTGCTGTCTTTGTTGGCATTTTCATTCAGCAGAGCAGAGTTGGTTTGCTCAACCAGACCACGAATTTCCTGGTTCAGACGGCCACGTTTTTCACGCTGTATATCACGGTCGTGGCGATATTCGATGTACGCACGGGCGAGTTGTTTGTACGGACCAGACATCAGTTGGTTTTCTACCGCGGTCTGGATCTCGTTGATATCGACCTGGCTGCGCTCATTCATCTGACTGCTAACGACTTCTGCGACGGTGGCACAGTAATCTGCGTCATCGACTCCCGCTGCTTTAGCTGCACGCAGAATGGCTTCTTTGATGCGCTCTGATTTAAACGGCACTTTACAGCCATCTCGTTTCATCACATGCGGTGTCATGATCACTCCATATTTATAAGAACAGGTTATCCACAGAGGTTGGGGAAGCAGCCATGGGGCTATTCATCTATCAGGCCAATGACTTCCCGCAATCCCGACCCACTTTATCCACAATTCCACCGCTAACCGGGGGAAATGTCGTTGTAGCAATTGTAGTCGATTAATACAACATATTGGGTCGGCGTGCATTTTAAGTTCTATATGTAGTGATTTGCATCAAGGATGTTTACGATTTATTTGATGTAGCGCAAAGTAAAAACTGGAGCGTACAGATGACGGGCACTGTAGCCGATTGTAAATTGTGGCAAGAAAAATCTGATTAATTATTCAACAAAAACAGGAAGGTAAGGCAGACATCTTCGGTGAAGCCCGGTAGCGCCATACGTACCGGGCTCAAAGCCAATTGCAAGCTATTTTTGCAGCCACCAGATGGCTTCAAAAGGACGTAATGTCATATCGCCTGGCTGACTGGCGACCTCGGCATAGTTGTGCATCATCACCTGCCAGTTTCCCTGGGTGTCAGCGGGTTGCCAGGGCTGGAAGGTGTTGCTCAGGTTGGCAATGACCAGAAGCCGTTGCCCTTGCCACTCGCGCTGATAACACCACATGTGCGGGCTGTCAGGTAGCAGATCCTGGTAGTTACCCCAGGTGAGAACCGGCTCCGCTTTACGCAATGCAATCAACTTCTGATAGGTATAGAACACAGAGTCGTCATCATTCAGCGCCGCTGCGACATTGATATCCGCTGCGTTGTTGCACAGATTGATCCATGGCTCACCCTGCGTGAAGCCTGCGTGTTTGCTGGCATCCCATTGCATCGGCGTGCGGCTGTTATCACGGGATTTGCTGGCGAGGATCGCCAGTAATTCGTCGGCATCGCGTCCCTGCGCATTCAGCTCAGCGAACATGTTATGGCTTTCTACGTCGCGATAATCGGTTATCTGGCGGAAGTGTGGGTTGGTCATGCCAATCTCTTCCCCCTGATAGATATAAGGTGTGCCCTGCATACCGTGCAGCACCATGGCCAGCATTTTAGCGGCAGGAACGCGGTATTTCTCTTCATCGCCGAAGCGCGAAACGATACGTGGCTGATCGTGATTACACCAGAACAGCGCGTTCCAGGCGACGTTGTGCATGCCTTGCTGCCAGTGGCGGAACAGGGTTTTTAGCGCCACATAGTCGGGTTTTGCTAACGTCCATTTCTCTCCATTGGGGTAATCCACTTTCAGATGGTGGAAGTTAAAGGTCATCGACAACTCACTACCATCCTGGGCGGCGTATTGCTGGCAATGTTCCAGCGTAGTGGATGACATTTCTCCCACCGTCATCAGATTGCGTGGGGTAAAGACATCGCGGTTCATCTCGCGCAAGAATTCATGTGCGCGTGGACCGTCGGTATAAAAACGGCGTCCATCGCCGTCTGGATCGTTCGGGAAGTCCTGAACTTTAGAGATAAGATTCACCACGTCGAGACGCAGACCGTCCACGCCGCGATCGGCCCAGAACTCGCACACTTTTTTCAGCTCAGTGCGAACCGCCGGGTTTTCCCAGTTCAGATCGGCCTGCTCCGGGGCAAAGAGGTGCAGGTAATACTGCTCGCTTTCGGCGTGCCAGCTCCAGGCGCTGCCGCCAAATTTGGAGCGCCAGTTGTTCGGGCTGGCCTCTGACGTGCCATCGCGCCAGAAATAAAACTGACGATACGGGCTGTTTTTATCCAGAGCTTCACGAAACCAGGCATGCTGGGTTGAGGTATGGTTAAACACCATATCGAGAATAATGCGGATGCCACGTGCCTTCGCCTGCGCGACCAGTTCGTCAAAGTCTGCAAGCGTACCGTAGGCCGGATCGACGGACATATAGTTAGCGACGTCATAGCCGTTATCAACTTGCGGTGAAATGTAGAATGGCGTCAGCCAGATAGCATCGACCCCCAGTTTTTGCAGGTAGTCGAGACGCTGTGTTACACCGCGCAAATCACCGGTACCGCTACCGGTGGTGTCCTGAAAACTCTTGGGATAAATTTGATAGATAACGCCGTTTTGCCACCAGTGTGGAATATTCATTGCTGTTTCCTGGAGATACGATGGGGCGCAACTGCGCCCCGAAGAAAAGTCAGACAATCTGTAAGGTGCCCTGACGGTATTTACGCTGGTAGATGAACGAGGTCAGTACCATCGGGATAACAATTGAAATCACCATCGCCAGACCAAATACCTGCCAGTACGTTGGCTGGATGGAGAGGATGCCTGGCAAGCCGCCGACGCCAATGCCGTTTGCCATCACGCCGTTCAGGCCGCACAACAGCCCGGCAAGGCCCGAACCAATCATCGCGCACAGCATCGGGAAGCGATATTTCAGGTTGATGCCGTACATCGCGGGTTCAGTTACCCCCAGATAGGCCGAGATCGCGGCAGGAACGGAGATTTCACGCTCGTTGTGTTTACGGCTGGAGATAATGATGCCGACCACTGCGGAGGCCTGTGCGATGTTAGACAGCGCAATCAGTGGCCATACCGGTGTTCCGCCCATGCTCTGGATCATCTGCATGTCGATAGCCAGCGTGGTCTGATGTACACCGGTGATCACCAGCGGGGCATACAGGAAGCCGAACAATGCTGCGCCAATCGGGGCAAAGCTGCCGGTCAGCAGATGGCGGACGGCAAACGCCACACCGTCGCCGATCATGCGGCCAAATGGACCGATAAAGGCATGGGCGAGGAACACCGCCAGGATCAGCGAACATACCGGGACGATGACCAGGTACAGATAATCCGGGACGATGCGTTTCATCCGCGTTTCAATAAAGCCGAGCGCCAGGCCCGCCAGCAGCGCCGGAATAACCTGCGCCTGGTAGCCCACTTTCTCGATACTGAACAGGCCGAAGTTCCACACTTCTGGTACCTGCTGGCCGAGCAAATAGGCGTTCATCAGTTGCGGAGAAACCAGCGTGACGCCCAGCACGATGCCGAGGATCGGCGTACCGCCCATTTTCTTCACCGCCGACCAACAAATCCCCACCGGCAGATAGAAGAAGATCGCTTCGCCAATCAGCCACAAGAAGTCGTAGAGCGTTTTCAGCGAGGGATGCATCTGCGCCAGCGTCTGCCCGTTGCTCATCGGCACATCGCCGATGACGTTACGAAAACCTAAGATCAAACCACCGCTTATCAACGCTGGGAGCAGCGGAAAGAAGATCTCCGCGAAGTGGGAAATCAGCTGCTCGTGCCACTTCATGTTCTGCCGTGCCGCTTTCTTTGCCTGCTCTTTGTTGGCACTGGCTTGTCCGGTGGTCGCCAACAGCGCCTTGTAGTAATCGCCCACCTCGGTGCCAATCACCACCTGGAATTGCCCGGCGTTGGTGAAGCAGCCTTTGACCATCGGTAGCTGTTCGATCTCTTTCGGTCTGGCATTCGCGGGGTGATTCAACACAAAACGCAGGCGCGTAATGCAGTGACTCACCGTGGCGATATTGTCGCGCCCGCCAACCAGCTCTATCAGTCGGTCGATATCCGCTTGTTTTACTTTGCTCATGATGACGTGTGTTCCCCGTAGGTCGGATTAGACGCTTTCGCGACGTCATCCGGCAGCTGTCTCGTTGTTGGTGCCAGAGTATATCTTCGGTGAATATTTAAAAATGGGAACGTTCCCGAAACGCAGCGAAGATCACAAATTAGTGCTCAGAAAGCGATCAGGAGAGGGTGGCGGGAATGACGATTTGCCGCAGTTCGCTGCGGCCGTTGATCTGTTCGATCAGCTGTAACGCCGCTTGCCGTCCGGCTTCAGCGTAGCCGGGATCGACGGTGATGATCTCCGGATGGAGGAATTTCATCAGCGGCGTATTACCGACGCTCGCCAGTTGCAGGTTGTCGATTCGCTGTTCCTGCAGATATTTGCTGACGCCAAGGGCAAGCGTGTCCGTTGCACAGACTAACGCGGTGGTTTCCGGCGTAATGACATCGGCGGCATGCTCATAGCCCTGCTTCATGGCAAGACCTGGCAGAGCAGCGACAGGATGCAGCTTATGTTTCTTGCAGAAGGTCAGGTAGGCCTCATGACGGCGCTTACCGGTGGTGACGTCGCTATGGGGGACGCCAAGGAAACTGATATGACGATGTTCACGATCGTACAGACGCTGCATCAGGGTATGAATGGCACCTTCGTCGTCATAGCAGACGGAGGCAAAGCCTTTGGCATCCCTGGCCAGCAGCACCAGCGAGTCCTGCCAGGAGGTGAGCATGGTTTCCGTTACGCCGGTAAAACCAAACAGCACCACGCCATCAATGTTGCGACGTTTGAGCATTCCCAGATGTTCTTCTACCAGTTCAGGTGAGAACTGGCTTTCCATCATAATCGGATCGTAACCCTGCTCATAAAAGGCGGGCAGCATGGTCTGCACCGCGAGGTTTTCTGAAAGTGAGTCCAGACGTGTGACGATAATTGCCACGACTTTGTCGCTTTGCCCACGCATGGCGCGTGCGGAGCGGGAAGGGGAGAAACCGTGCTGATTCATCACTGCTTCAACACGTTCACGGGTGCGTTCGCTAACGCCGCTTTCGTTGTTGAGCACGCGGGAAACCGTTGATTTCCCCACGCCGCTTAAGCGGGCGATGTCTTTAATAGTCAGCCGATTTTGCATCCTGTTTTCCCGTTGCGCACTTTTTCAGTTATACCAAAGAGAGTAACTTTACTCATGTGGAGTGCAATGGGCAAAGTCTGCTTTAAAGCGTTCACCCTTCAGGCGATGTGTATACGTTTGGTTTAGTTTCCATGCTGTATCATACCGCCATAATTGTCACAAACCTTATGGTTTTCTGCGTATAATCCGCAGCGCTTATCATTCACTTACCGGAGGCTATATGGATCCCGATCCCACCCCTCTCCCGAAATGGAGAACCCCCCTTCTCCGGTAAGCCTGTTTTCACTGTCTTACCGGAGCTGTAAGACAGTGACGTTCTGACGTCCCTGTTGTGATTTTAAAATTGCCACCAGGCAAGGCTTTGCCACGCCTGAAGGATTTACTGCGCCCGTTTATACTGGTGCAGAGGGACTGCCTATGTTCAAAAATATTACCCGCCAGCTGTTTGCCCGGCTTAACCGCCATTTGCCGCATCGTTTGGTGCATCGCGATCCGTTGCCTAATGCGCAGACCGTTGCCAGCACGCCGATCCCACCGTCACTCAGTGAACATTGCCTGAAGATGGCGCTGATGGATGAAGAGGCGCTGTGGAAAACGTTTGATGCGCATCCGGAAGGATTGAATGCCGCAGAAGTGGAAAGCGCCCGCGAAAAGCATGGCGAAAACCAATTGCCGACGCAAAAGCCGTCGCCGTGGTGGGTACATCTGTGGGTCTGCTACCGCAACCCGTTTAATATTCTGCTGACTATTCTGGGCGGCATTTCTTATGCCACCGAAGATCTGTTTGCTGCGGGCGTCATCGCCTTGATGGTGTGTATCTCTACGCTGCTGAATTTTGTGCAGGAGGCGCGTTCCACCAAAGCGGCGGATGCGCTGAAAGCGATGGTCAGCAATACCGCAACCGTCCTGCGTGTCATCAACGAAAAAGGGGAGAACGGCTGGGTTGAGCTGCCGATCGACCAGCTGGTTCCTGGCGATATTATTAAGCTGGCAGCCGGCGATATGATCCCGGCCGATTTACGTATCGTCCAGGCGCGCGATCTGTTTGTGGCGCAGGCTTCGCTGACCGGTGAGTCTTTGCCGGTTGAGAAAGTGGCGGCCAGCCGTGACCCGCAGCAAAGCAACCCGCTGGAGTGCGATACCCTGTGTTTTATGGGCACTAATGTGGTGAGCGGAACGGCACAGGCCATTGTCATTGCCACCGGGGCGAACACCTGGTTTGGACAACTGGCAGGCCGCGTCAGCGAGCAGGAAAGCGAGCAAAATGCCTTCCAGAAAGGGATCAGCCGCGTCAGCATGTTGCTGATCCGCTTTATGCTGGTGATGGCGCCCATTGTGCTCATCATCAACGGCTATACCAAAGGTGACTGGTGGGAAGCGGCGCTGTTTGCGCTGTCTGTCGCGGTGGGGCTGACGCCGGAAATGCTGCCAATGATCGTCACCTCAACGCTGGCGCGCGGGGCGGTGAAGCTGTCCAAACAGAAGGTCATCGTCAAACACCTCGATGCTATCCAGAACTTTGGCGCGATGGATATTCTGTGCACCGATAAAACCGGTACCCTGACTCAGGATAAAATAGTGCTGGAGAATCATACCGATATCTCCGGTAAGCCCAGCGAACATGTCCTGTATTCCGCGTGGCTAAACAGCCATTACCAGACCGGGCTGAAGAATCTGCTGGATACGGCGGTTCTCGAAGGTGTGGATGAAGAATCTGCCCGTCAGCTCTCCACCCGCTGGCAGAAAATTGATGAAATCCCGTTTGATTTCGAACGTCGTCGGATGTCGGTGGTGGTCGCTGAACAAACCGATGTGCATCAGTTGGTCTGTAAAGGGGCGTTGCAGGAGATCCTCAGCGTTTGCACCCAGGTGCGTCATAACGGGGAAATTGTCCCGCTGGATGAGAACATGCTGCGCCGGGTGAAACGCGTTACCGATACGCTGAACCGCCAGGGGCTGCGCGTGGTGGCGGTGGCGACGAAATACCTGCCTGCGCGTGAGGGCGATTACCAACGTATTGATGAGTCAGACCTGATCCTCGAAGGCTATATCGCCTTCCTCGATCCACCGAAAGAAACGACCGCCCCGGCGCTGAAAGCCCTGAAAGCCAGCGGTATTACGGTGAAAATTCTCACCGGTGACAGCGAGCTGGTGGCGGCGAAAGTGTGTCATGAAGTGGGTCTGGATGCAGGTGATGTGGTTATCGGCAGCAGCATTGAAGGGTTAAGCGACGACGAGCTGGCAAAACTGGCTCAGCGTACCACGCTGTTTGCTCGCCTGACGCCAATGCACAAAGAGCGCATTGTCACACTGCTCAAGCGTGAAGGTCACGTAGTGGGCTTTATGGGCGATGGTATCAACGATGCCCCGGCGCTGCGCGCGGCGGACATTGGTATTTCCGTTGATGGTGCGGTTGATATTGCGCGTGAAGCGGCAGACATCATCCTGCTGGAAAAGAGCCTGATGGTGCTGGAAGAAGGGGTGATCGAAGGGCGTCGTACCTTCTCGAACATGCTGAAGTACATCAAAATGACGGCCAGTTCCAACTTTGGTAACGTGTTTAGCGTGCTGGTGGCGAGCGCATTTCTGCCGTTCCTGCCGATGTTGCCGCTGCACTTACTGATTCAGAACCTGCTGTACGATGTATCCCAGGTGGCGATCCCGTTTGATAACGTTGATGAAGAGCAGATTAAAAAGCCGCAGCGCTGGAACCCTGCCGAGCTGGGACGCTTTATGATCTTCTTTGGACCGATCAGCTCTATCTTCGACATTCTGACCTTTTGCCTGATGTGGTTCGTTTTCCATGCCAATACACCAGAGCATCAGACGTTGTTCCAGTCAGGCTGGTTCGTGGTCGGTCTGCTGTCGCAAACGCTGATTGTGCATATGATCCGTACCCGTCGCGTGCCGTTCATCCAGAGCCGCGCCGCATGGCCGTTGATGCTGATGACGCTGGTCGTGATGGTGGTGGGCATTGCGTTACCGTTCTCGCCGCTGGCCAGCTACCTGCAATTGCAGGCACTGCCGCTGAGCTACTTCCCGTGGCTGATTGCGATTCTGGCAGGCTACATGACATTGACCCAGTTAGTGAAAGGTTTTTATAGCCGTCGTTACGGCTGGCAATAACCGCTACGCGTCTCAACAGGATGGTGTTAACACCATCCTGCATTTCTCTTCTTCATTCGAAGATATTCCTCCGTAATATTGCTGTTTTATTTTTATTGAAATACTAACGCGGCTAATTAGTATAAAACCACGTCCTTTGCGTTGCTTTTTTATCAGGAAAACGATCTGCGTTGCAAAAATGAAACAGCGTGCTAAAAATTATAGAGCTTAGTTTTTTTTTGTGAAGGCAGTCATCGAAATAAATTGTTACACCAGTTAGTCTGCACCGGTAACGTCGTTAAGAAAGTTTCTCGCTGCCCATTTTTAATTCCGGCAGTCATTTGCTCTGCAAGCTATTCCTGTTAATGGATATTATGAACTTCTGGAGAAGGACAAATGAAACTGACAAAAAACCTGATAAGTCTGTGTATTGGCGCATCGGTATTACTGGCCAGCCATTCAACGTTGGCACAAACCTTCCGCGCCGCAGACGTGCATCCGGCTGATTACCCGAACGTGGTGGCAGTGAAACACATGGGGGAAAAGCTCAGCGCGGCGACCGATGGCCGTCTGGAAATTAAAACATTTCCAGGTGGTGTGTTAGGCGATGAAAAACAGATGATTGAACAGGCGCAATTAGGCGCTATCGATATTATTCGCGTCTCGATGACACCTGTCGCTGCTATCCTCCCTGAAATTAACGTATTTACCCTGCCGTATATTTTCCGTGATGAAGACCATCTGCATAAGGTTCTCGACGGCATGATCGGCCAGGAAATTGGCGACCGTCTGACGGCAAGTAACAAATCACGGCTGGTGTTTTTGGGCTGGATGGATGCGGGGACGCGTAACCTGATCACTAAAAATCCGGTGGTGAAACCGGAAGATTTACACGGTATGAAAATCCGCGTGCAAGGAAGTCCGATAGCGCTGGATACCCTGAAAGCGATGGGCGCTAACTCCGTTGTCATGGGCGTCAGCGAAGTCTTTAGCGGCATGCAGACCGGCGTTATTGATGGCACGGAAAATAACCCGCCAACGTTTGTTGCGCATAACTATTTGCCGGTCGTGAAAAACTATACCTGGAGCAGACACTTTATTATTCCTGAGCTTTTTCTGTTCTCGAAAGCCAAATGGGATAAGTTGAAAAAAGAAGATCAGGATCTCATTATTAAACTCGCTAAAGAAGCCCAGGTAGAGCAACGCAAACTTTGGCAGGATTATAATGCGAAATCACTGGAAACCATGAAAGCCAACGGCGTTCAGTTCCACGATATTGATACGGACTATTTCTATAAAGCCACGCAGTCAGTGCGGGATAATTACGGTAAAGACCACCAGGATTTGATCAAACGTATTCAGGATGTGCAGTAGTTCATCGGGCGGATGATATCCGCCTGAATCATTTGATTAATTCGAGGTGATGATTATGGGTGAATGCTATTCATCGGTAATGGATTTTCTTTATCGGGTCTCAATGTGGATTGCCGGTGTGGCATTATTGGTGATGGTTGCCATTATACCGATTGGGATATTCGCACGTTATGTCCTGAACAATGCCCTGTCATGGCCTGAACCCGTTGCTATTCTCTGCATGGTGACATTCACCTTTATTGGTGCTGCGGTAAGTTATCGCGCAGGCTCACATATCGCAGTGAGTATGGTCACTGACCGTCTGGGCGAAAGCGCCCGTCGTTATTGCTTTATTGTCGCGGATATCATGCTGGCGGCGATAAGCCTGTTTATCCTCTGGTACGGAACCAATCTGTGTCTTGAGCTGTGGGATCAACCCGTTGCGGAATTCCCGATTTTAAGCGCTGGGCAAAACTATCTTCCGCTGCCAATTGGCTCTGCTATCACGCTGCTCTTTATTGTTGAGAAGATCTGCCGTGGCCCGCAGTACCAGCGTCCCGTTGTCATGCTGGGATCGACCAGCTAATTACCGCCCCCATTTCATTAAGGAAAGCAGATGGATGCATTTATTCTCGTCTTTACGCTTGGCATCATGCTGGCGATTGGGGTACCGGTAGCGTACGCGGTAGGGATTAGCGCCATCATTGGTGCCTGGTACATTGATATCCCACTGGAAGCGGTGATGATCCAACTGACCAGCGGCGTGAACAAGTTCTCTTTGCTGGCGATCCCGTTCTTTATTCTGGCCGGTGCGATCATGGCCGAAGGCGGAATTGCGCGTCGGTTAGTGAATTTTGCCTACATTTTTGTTGGTTTTATTCGCGGAGGCTTGTCACTGGTCAACATCGTGGCATCGACCTTTTTTGGCGCCATTTCTGGATCGTCCGTGGCAGATACCGCGTCTATCGGTTCGGTAATGATCCCGGAGATGGATAAAAAAGGCTATCCGCGCGACTTTGCCGCGGCGGTGACCGCCAGCGGTTCGGTACAGGCAATCCTTACGCCGCCCAGCCATAACTCGGTCATTTATTCGCTGGCGACCGGCGGTACGGTATCGATTGCCGCGCTGTTTATCGCCGGGATCCTGCCGGGTCTGCTGTTAAGCTTGAGCCTGATGGTGATGTGCGTGGCGTTTGCCCATAAACGCGGCTATCCAAAAGGCGAGCGTGTACCATTTCGTCAGGCGCTGAAGATTTTCGTCGATACGCTGTGGGGATTGATGACGGTGGTGATCATCATGGGGGGGATCCTGTCGGGCATCTTTACCGCGACGGAATCCGCGGCGATTGCCTGCCTGTGGGCCTTCTTCGTCACCATGTTTATCTATCGCGATTATAAATGGTCTGAGCTGCCGAAGCTGATGTTCCGCACGGTGAAAACCGTCACCATCGTGATGATCCTGATTGGTTTTGCTGCCGCGTTTGGCGCTGTCATGACCTACATGCAGTTGCCGATGCGTATCACCGAAGCCTTCACCAGTATCTCGGATAACAAATACGTCATCCTGATGTGCATTAACATTATGCTGCTGCTGATTGGTACGCTGATGGATATGGCGCCACTGATCCTGATCCTGACACCGGTCCTGCTGCCAGTGACCAACGCGCTCGGTATTGATCCGGTTCATTTCGGCATGATCATGTTGGTGAACTTAGGGATCGGGTTGATTACGCCGCCGGTAGGGTCGGTGCTGTTTGTCGCCAGTGCGGTGAGTAAGCAGAAGATTGAACAAGTGGTAAAGGCGATGCTGCCGTTCTACCTCGTCCTGTTCCTGGTGCTGATGTTGGTAACGTACATTCCGGCGATTTCACTGTTCTTGCCGAAACTGTTTGGTGTGCTGTAATAAATGCCCGGTGGCGCTCGCGCTTACCGGGCCTGCAAATTACGCTTCCGTCGGCCGGATAAGGCGAAACCGCCATCCGGCACAAGGAAACTTAGCGACGAACGGCGATCGCTTCAATCTCGATTTTCACGTCTTTCGGCAGACGAGCAACTTCCACGCAAGAACGCGCCGGGAAGGTGGCGTTGTGCTCGTTAAAGAACGCTTCGTAGGTGGCGTTGACGGTAGCGAAATCGTTCAGGTCTTTAACGAAGACGGTCGTTTTAACGATATCGCCCACTTTCAGGCCTGCGGCTTCAACGATAGCTTTTACGTTTTCCAGCGACTGACGCGCCTGAGCGGACACGTCTTCCGCTACGGCACCGGTTTTCGGATCGACCGGGATCTGACCGGAAGTGATTACCATGCTACCCAGGTCAACGCCCTGAACGTATGGGCCGATTGCTGCTGGTGCATTTTCCGTCGCGATAGTCTTGCTCATGATTTCTCCTGAATTACAGCGGTAATAGAATGTTCCCGCTCATTATAGGGAGCCGGGATCTCATAACCAACCCCAATTAGTTGGCCAGCACCACATAATGCGAAAACTCTTTTTCACAGTATTTACATTTGAGTGCGATGTCATCGGCACGCTTTTTCACTGCAAAACTGGAGGAAACCGGCTCAGCATGGCTGATGCAGTTGCTGTTCGGGCAAACCAGTACATTGTCGATACGCTCAGGCAGGCTCGGACGTGATTTACCCACCACGTCGTAATCGTCAATGCGGTTTACCGTTGCCTGCGGGGCGTACAGGGAGAGCTGGTTTACCTGCTCATCGGTCAGGAACGTGTTTTCGATTTTAATCAGGTCCTTACGGCCCATCTCACCAGACGGCAGGTTCAGACCGATGGTGATACGTTGGTCGGTTTCCGTCAGTTTAAACAGCGTCAGCAGCTTAAAACCAACCTGTGCGGGAATATGGTCAATCACGGTGCCACGTTTGATGGCTTCAACCTGCAGTTTGTTATCGTGTGTCATCTCTTTTTCTCCCTTACAGTGCCAGTTCGCTATTCAGTACCAGTGCCAGTAACGCCTGACGGGCGAAGATGCCGTTGCCAGCCTGCTGGAAATACCAGGCGTGCGGCGTCTTGTCGACGTCGGTGGTGATCTCATCGATGCGCGGCAGCGGATGCAGTACCTTCATGTTCGCTCTGGCACCGTTCAAATCGCTGGCGCGCAGGACAAACTGCGCTTTCACGTTGGCGTATTCGGACGGGTCCAGACGCTCTTTTTGCACGCGGGTCATGTAGAGAATATCAACCTCTGCCATCACCTCTTCGATGGTGCCGTGCAGGCTCCAGGCGATACCTTTTTCATTCAGCATATCCAGAATGTATTGCGGCATGGCCAGCGCATCCGGGGCGATGAAGTAGAAGCGGTTACCTTCGAATTTTGCCAGCGCCTGGGTCAGGGAGTGGACGGTACGGCCATACTTCAGGTCACCCACCATGGCGATGTGCAGGTTGTCCAGGCGACCCTGGGTTTCCTGAATGGTAAACAGGTCCAGCAGCGTTTGGGTGGGATGCTGGTTGGAGCCGTCGCCTGCGTTCAGTACCGGCACGTTGCCGGAGAACTCCGTAGCCAGACGCGCGGCGCCTTCCTGCGGATGACGCATGACGATGGCGTCGACATAGGTGCTGATGACGGAAATGGTGTCGGCCAGGGTTTCGCCTTTTTTGCCCAGAGAGGTGTTGCTGCTGTCAGAGAAACCCACCACGCTGGCGCCCAGGCGGTGCATCGAGGTTTCAAAGGATAAACGGGTGCGGGTTGACGCCTCAAAGAAGCAGCTGGCAATCACCTTATGCTTTAGCAGCTCCGGCTGTGGGTTGGCTTTCAGTTTCGCCGCTGTCGCGAGAACCAGATTGAGGTCATCGCGGCTGAGGTCATTTATGGAAATGATGTGTTTTTGATAGAGCGGGTTAGCCATGTTTATCTCCTGACGTCTGGGCAAAAAAAAAGCCCCTCAATTGAGGGGCTTGGAATGGATGATCAACGGAAAGAAAAACGGCAGGCCAGCGTCCTTTTTCAGACGCGGTAAGACAAAATGTCGTACACACTGAACCATACATCCTCCCGGCAAATTGTCCGCGATTATACTCAGCTCCGTTATGGGATCAAGCGGAAAATGCACAATTTATTCACCGCAAACGGTTCTTATGAATTTTAATTCATTTTAAATAGATAGTTAATCTGCTTGTGCACCAGTCCCGTTCGCTGCACGACGCGCGGCGCGACCCAGACAATACTGCTGCCAGCGATGACACCCAGAATCTCTGGTAACGCGTGGTAATCGAGGATTCTGGCAACGGCACGGCCATAGCCTGCGGCAGTGTGAATGAGGATAAACTCGCTATTGTGTTCCACGCTGACCACCATTTCAGCAATCGATCGGGCTGCATCAGGAGCGGGGCGTGATTGCGGATTTACAGAATAAATTTTTTGCCCTTTTGTATTTCTTATTTTTATCGCCCCGAGCAGTTTCAGCAGGCGGGATACCGTTGACTGGCTAATTCCGGTAAAACCATGGTGCTGGAGATCGCGGCGAAGCGCTTCCTGGGACTGGTAGCTTTTTTCAGTAATCAGGCGCTGACAAATCGCCAGTTGTTTCTGCTCTTTGGTCGAGTAATCATCGAATTCCTTCATAAATACACCCTAAATTTATCACTTGTATCAATGTGATGGCGAAATTCACCACATTTGCAGTATCAATAACGGCTCAAACGGGCGGTTGTGCAGAAAAACGAGAGCACGCTCAAAAAAGCCGTCGGGGTCCGACGGCTAAAAGGGCTACAACATCGCGCCGATACTCAGGACGGCCATGTTCAGTAACGTCAAAATGAGCAGCAGCGGGGCCACCCATTTCAGGTATCGCACGTAAGGAACGCGGGCGATGGCCAACCCGCCCATCACAACTGCTGAAGTGGGCGTAATCAGATTCACAATGCCGGAAGCGGATTGATACGCGGTGACGACCAGATCCCTGGGGACATGCGCGAAGTCGGCCAGCGGGGCCATAATGGGCATGGTGAGGACCGCCAGGCCCGAAGAGGAAGGGACCAGGAAGGAGAGCAAAACTTCCAGCCAGTAGGTCACATTGATGAAAATGGTGGAGGAAAGACCGGAGACGACATTTTCCGCGCTGTGCAGAATAGTATGGGTGATCATGCCGTTATCCATCACCACCACGATGCCGCGTGCAATACCGATAATTAGCGCGACGCCAAGCAGGTCACGTGCCCCGTCAATGAATGTGCCAGTAAATTCCTCCTCACTCATACGGGCGATAACGCCGACGATAATCGCAGATGCCAGAAAAACCCCGGAAATTTCCGCCATCCACCAACCGAGCACCGCCACCCCATAAATCATCACCGCAAAGGCAGCGGCGAAAATGAACAGGATGCATTTACGCGTTGCTGTGAATTCAAGATTGGTATTGGCGCGACTACCGAGAAAATGGACGCGGTTTTCTTCCATTTTATCTGCCACGATGGAAAGTTCAGGATGGCTGCGAACTTTCCGTGCATAGCGCATGACCCAGACCACGCAGATAACATAGCCGACGACCAGCAGCAGAATGCGCATCAGCATGCCCTGGGTGAAGGGGATCCCGGCGGCGTTAGCCGCGATAACCGTTGCGAAAGGGTTGATTGTCGAGCCGAGTGTGCCAATGCCCGCGCCGAGCAGAACGGTGGCGGCGGCTACCAACGGATCAAAGCGTGCGGCCATCATTACCGGAACCAGCAATGTGTAGAAAGGGAGTGACTCCTCTGCCATCCCGTAAATCGTACCTCCGGCGGCGAACAGTCCCATCAGAATGGGGATCATCCACTCCTCTTTACCGTTCAGCCTGACCGTCACGCGCTCGATACCTGCGTCGATGGCGCCTGTTTTGTTTACCACGCCGAGAAACCCACCAATAATCAGGACAAACAACGCCACATCAATGGCGCCTGCGGTATAGGTTTCGTGGTTGTAAAGACCGTCAATCGGCGCCAGCAGTACAGCGGTAAAACCTTGCGGATGCGCCTCTGTCGGGGCATAAGTACCGGCAACCGGCACTTCTTTGCCCAAAGTGGCATTCATCGCCATCTGGTATTTCCCTGCCGGGACTATCCAGGTCATAACCGCGACGAGTGCAATGAGAATAAACAGGATGGTATATGCGCTGGGAAATTTGAATTTGCCCATGATGTTCTCCGGATAGCTTGGGCATATGCCGTCAGGCGACATATGCCCGCTGGGGTTAGTCGCCGAGGGTCGCTACCATTACCGCTTTAATGGTATGCATCCGGTTCTCTGCTTCGTCGAAGACGATGGAATGCGCTGACTCAAAAACCTCTTCCGTGACTTCAAGCCCTTTCAGGCCGTAGGCCACTTCAATTTCACGTCCAACTTTTGTGTGCTCGTTATGGAAGGCGGGCAGACAGTGCATAAATTTCACATTGGGATTACCGGTTGCGTTGATGACCCGCTGGTTAATTTGATAGGGCGTCATCAGGCTAACGCGTTCTGCCCAGGCTTCTTTGGGTTCGCCCATCGAGACCCAGACATCGGTGTAGAGGAAATCGACGTCGTATACGCCTTCTTCAACATCCTCTGTGAGCGTAATGCGTGCGCCTGTCACGCTGGCGATTTCACGGCATTCGGCAACCAGCGCCTCGTCCGGCCAGAAGGATTTAGGTGCGACCAGGCGGATATCCATCCCCATTTTCGCTGCGCCAACCATCAGCGAATTACCCATGTTATTGCGGGCGTCACCGAGATAAGCGAAACTCAGTTCCGGCAAGGTTTTACCCGGCGCGTGTTCCAGCATGGTCATCAGATCCGCGAGGATCTGCGTGGGGTGAAATTCATTGGTCAGTCCATTCCATACTGGAACCCCGGCAAATTGCCCCAGTTCCTCCACAATGTCCTGACCGTATCCGCGGTACTCAATGCCGTCGTACATGCGGCCTAGCACGCGGGCGGTATCTTTCATTGATTCTTTATGGCCGATCTGCGATCCGCTTGGGCCGAGATAGGTCACCTGTGCGCCCTGATCGAAAGCGCCAACTTCAAAGGCGCAGCGGGTGCGGGTTGAGGTTTTTTCGAAGATCAGCGCGATATTTTTACCCACCAGCGTCTGTCTTTCGCGCCCGGCCTTTTTTGCCGTTTTTAACTCGATAGCCAGATCGATCAGGTACTGGATTTCCGTTGGGGCGTAGTCCAGCAGTTTGAGAAAATTGCGATTTTTCAGGTTAACAGTCATGAAAATGTCCTTATGTAGGCCGGATAAGGCGCAGTCGCTATCCGGCAAAAAAGCCCTACGCGTTTGCGTCGGTGGTTTCGAGCCGAATGAGCGTGCCTTTGTCTCCGGCGAGGATGGCCGGACCGTCAGCCAATGAGCCGATGCCTGCTATTCCGTGACAGCGAGAGACAAATTCCGCGCAGGCGGTGACTTTGGGGCCCATTGAACCGGCGTCGAATTGCATTTCGCCGAGCAGTTCCGGCGTGACCTGGGCCAGCGGGCGCTGGGTAGGTTTGCCCCAGTCGAGATACACGGCATCAGCATCGGTCAGGATCAGCAGCGCATCGGCGTGGATTTGGCTGGCGAGCAGGGCGGCGGAGAGATCTTTGTCGATCACCGCTTCGATACCGTGGTAGCCATCGGCTTTTTCCACCACCGGGACACCGCCGCCGCCGTTGCAGATAACCAGATGATCGCGAGCGATCAGTGTGCGAATAGCGTCACTTTCAACGATACGTTTAGGTTGTGGAGAGGGCACAACGCGGCGGAACGCTTTGCCATCAGCTTTGAAAATCCAGCCTTTTTCCGCCTGCAAGGCGCTAGCCTGGTGAGCGTCGTAAATCGGCCCGATATATTTGGTGGGATTGCTGAAAGCCGGATCGTGA
The DNA here is from genome assembly GCF_014103415.1 of Citrobacter sp. RHBSTW-00671. Classification (NCBI taxonomy): domain Bacteria; kingdom Pseudomonadati; phylum Pseudomonadota; class Gammaproteobacteria; order Enterobacterales; family Enterobacteriaceae; genus Citrobacter; species Citrobacter sp. RHBSTW-00671. The sequence continues at coordinate 27,237 of NZ_JABXPR010000003.1, read as the reverse complement.
GCATCGACTTCAACCTGTGTCAGCAGCACACTAATTTCACGCTGTGGAAGCTGGTTTTTCAGCGCCTGTTGCAGCATATAGCCAATCATTCCCTGACTTTCCGCGCCGAGAATGTCGAGCGGATAGGGGGTAACGCTGGCATACGCGCTGTTTTGCAACGCTAAAAGTCCAACCTGGGGACCATTGCCGTGTACCAGGATCACGCGCCACTGTTGCGTGAGCTGCGCGATAGTCTTTGCCGCCAGCTCAATATTCTTGCGTTGGATGTCAGCTTCCAGCGGCTCGCCGCGTTTAAGCAATGCATTGCCGCCCAGAGCTACAACCAGGGTAGGTTTGTTTTCCATGACTTTTCCTTAAATACCGTCGCGTTCCAGTGGGCAGCTCATGCAGCGTGCGCCGCCGCGTCCGCGTCCAAGTTCGTCGCCAGGAATGGGTAAAACAGTGATGCCTGCTTTGTCGTATTTCTCGTTGGTCCAGATGTTGCGCTCGTAGCCCACTACCACACCGGGGCGCAGCGTCAGGACGTTGTTTGCGTCATTCCACTGTTCGCGTTCAGCTTCGAAGGCATCGCCACCGGTGGTGATCAGACGAATGTGGTCGAGGCCAAGCGCTTTCTCGAGAGCATTGAGCAGCGTATTTTCCTGCGTCCTTTTCAGTCCGCCGCGACCGTCTGGTGTCAGGGTCCAGCACTGCACATCCGGACGTACTACTTCCGGGTAGACGGAGAAGGTATCGATATCGATGTGGGTCATTACGGTATCGAGGTGCATGCAGGAGCGATGTTTAGGCAGTTCGACCGCGATGACGCGTTCTGCCTGACGATGGCTGAATAGCGACTGGGCAAGGAACTCAATTCCCTGCGGTGTTGTGCGTTCCGACATACCGATGAGAACGGCACCGCGACCAATGACCAGCACATCTCCACCTTCTAATGTGGCGTGGTCGTAATTAATATTTTCATCGCCGAAATATTTAATAAATTCACCATCAGCAAATTGGGGATGCCAACGGTAGATCGCCCGCAGGTTATTGGTTTCTCGTTGCCGCGCTGTTTTTGCCATTGGGTTAATTGACACGCCGTTATATATCCAGCATGAGGTGTCGCGGGTAAATAAGTGGTTTGGTAATGGCTTCATAATGAAATCATTAATATCGTGAGTATCGACTACCATATTTTTGATTGAGGCAGGAATTTCTCCATAGGTCAGCCCACCGCTTAAATGCCGGGCGAGTTCCCGGTGCTGCATATCTGCAAGCCAGGCGCGAATATCCGTGGCGAAAGCGGGGCCAAGGCGATAATCAGAAATTTGTGTATCCAGTAGCCAGCTTTTGGCATCAGGGATATCCAGGGTTTGTGTCAATAAATCAGTGAGTAACAGAACCTCAATTCCCTGTTCACGCAACGTGTTGGCGAAAATGTCATGCTCTTCTCCTGCACGTTCTACCGAAAGAACATCATCAAAAAGCAGTTCCTGACAATTTGAGGGCGTCAGCCTTTTTAAACTGAGGTTAGGGCGATGTAGCATCACGCTACGTAATTGACCGATTTCCGACCCGACATAATGCTTTTCCATCATTATTCCTTTAATACTATTTTAAAAAATAAAGAGGAGATGCCTGCAAATAATATTTATCGCAGTCATGATTTTTCAGCTGATTTCAGAATCTATATTTAGATCTTATTTGATGATGAAATGTGATTTATTTCACAGTCAGGTCGATATTTGGCTTTTGTTGTTTAATTTATGATGTGGCTCTGAGAATTAAAAAAATAAAAATATGAATAATTGAATGACTACGCGGGAATATGTCTTGTTATTTATTGTTGTTAATTTTATGTATATATCTAAAAGTGCTGCGATATAAATAATCTATTGATTTATTTGTGTTTTTTTCTTTGCTGTGAATTATTATGCGAATCTATAATTTTATTATTTGTACGGTAAAGTTTATTTCAAAATAAATATGACGATGGAGAAGGATAGCGAAGGAGATGTGAACTGTGAGCGACGGCTGGTTTTTCTGACAAATCTTTTGATAACAGTGGGTTACTGATGTAGTCGGAAAAGGGTAGCCGAAAGTTATGCAGAGTTTATGCATAACCTGTTGCTGAGAGTTAGCAATTAATTAACATCATCAGCGATAAACATGCGTTGACGCAAAATATCGGCAAATAGCAGTGGTATGGCAGCGCGTTTTTTCGTATAACAACTAAAATGAAACGATGTTTTAATTAAGGGGTTTAAGATGATTGTCGGCAATATTCACAACCTGGATGCGTGGCTGCCGGAAGAGCTGCGTCAGGCGATTGAACATATCAAAGCGAACGTGACGGATGCGACGGAAAAGGGTAAGCATGACATCGACGGCGATCGCCTGTTTTATCTGATTGCAGAAGATATGACAGAGCCGTTTGCCCAGCGTCGCGCTGAGTATCACGCCCGTTATCTGGATATTCAGATCCTGCTCAAAGGTCAGGAAGGCATGACCTTCAGTACGCAGCCTGCGGGTGCGCCGGAAACCGACTGGCTGGCGGACAAAGATATCGCCTTCCTGCCGGAAGGCGTACAGGAGAAAACGGTGGTGCTGAACGAAGGTGACTTCGTGGTGTTCTATCCGGGCGAAGTGCATAAACCGCTGTGCGCGGTGGGGGCGCCGGCACTGGTGCGCAAAGCCGTAGTGAAAATGCGCGTGGCATAAGCGTGCTTGCCGGGTGCGGCTTCGCCTTACCCGGCCTACGGGAACACGGTTGTAGGCCGGATACGATGCTTAGCATCGCCATCCGGCATATGCCCTCATTTCGCCAGTGTCGCCACCATCACCGCTTTGATGGTGTGCATCCGGTTTTCCGCCTGAGAGAATACGATGCTGGCGGATGATTCAAAGACCTCATCCGTCACTTCCATACCGCCGTGCAGACCATATTCCTGCGCCATTTGTTTGCCAAGCGTGGTTTGATCGTCATGAAACGCGGGCAGGCAGTGCAGGAATTTCACCTGCGGATTGCCGGTCAACGCCATCATCGCGCTATTAACCTGGTATTTACGCAGCAGAGCAATACGTTCGGCCCACTTCTCTTTTGCTTCGCCCATTGATACCCAGACGTCGGTATAGATGAAGTCCGCGTCTTTCACGCCCGTGGCGACATCTTCGGTCAGCGTAATATTACCGCCGTTTTTCTGTGCCAGCGCTTTGCACTCCGCCACCAGACTTTCTTCCGGCCAGCAAGCCTGCGGCGCGACCAGGCGCAGATCCAGCCCGGTTAGCGCGGCAGCCTCCAGCATGGAATTGCCCATATTGTTACGGGCATCGCCGGTGTAGACCAGCGTCATCTCATTAAACGCTTTACCCGGCAGGTGTTCCTGCATAGTTAACAGATCCGCCAGCAGCTGGGTGGGATGAAACTCGTTGGTTAATCCGTTCCACACCGGAACTCCGGCATATTCCGCCAGCGTCTCGACAATCTCCTGGCCGTGGCCCCGATACTGAATACCATCGTACATGCGGCCGAGCACGCGGGCGGTGTCTTTGATCGACTCTTTATGGCCAATCTGGCTGCCGCTTGGCCCGAGATACGTCACGCGAGCGCCCTGATCGTATGCGGCAACTTCGAAAGAGCAACGGGTACGGGTTGAGTCTTTTTCGAAGATGAGCGCGATGTTTTTGCCGGTGAGCTGAGCGACCTCTGTACCGTTTTTCTTATCTGCCTTCAGCTGTGCGGCGAGCTGGAGCAGTGACGTGAGTTCAGCAGAGGTGAAATCGAGCAATTTCAAAAAGTGCTTCTGATAAAACGCAGACATGGTTCCCTCGCATGGCTTAAGCCATTTATTGAATTAAAATTCAATTTATATGGATGTTTATTCATTTGCAACCTTGTTTAACAAATCTTTCCTGGAAAGGTGGAGGCAATGTCAGCGGTATGTGACAATAAGAGTATCGGCAGGACATTATGAGGAACGAGCCATGGCAAACCCGGAACTACTGGAAGAGCAGCGTGAAGAAACACGCTTGATTATTGAAGAGTTACTCGAAGATGGCAGCGACCCTGATGCGCTGTACACCATCGAACATCACCTTTCCGCGGATGACTTTGAAACCCTGGAAAAAGCGGCAGTAGAAGCCTTTAAACTGGGTTATGAAGTGACCGAGCCGGAAGAGCTGGAAGTGGAAGAAGGCGACACGGTTATTTGCTGTGACATTCTGAGCGAATGTGCACTGAATGCGGAGTTGATCGATGCTCAGGTTGAGCAACTGATGAACCTGGCAGAAAAATATGATGTGGAATACGACGGTTGGGGCACCTATTTTGAAGACCCGAACGGCGAAGAAGGCGAAGACGGCGACGATGAAGACCTCGTCGACGAAGATGATGACGGCGTGCGTCACTAAGTCATCTGATGACCTGCGGTAGCCCAGGCTGCCGCAGGCCAAGGACAACGTATGGATTACCCGCAAATACTCTCCCCAATCCACAACTTCCTGCACTGTAAAACGCCTCAGGCCTGGCTTGATAAAGCGCGAGACCCGGCAAATCTTCCTCTGTTGCTGACCGACCATCTCGTCTGCGAGTTGAAAGCGGCGCAAACCGCGATGCTGCTGGTGCGTAAATATGTTGCGGATAAGCAGGGATCGCAGGCAATGCTGTCGTGGCTGAAACCCTATGAAGCCTTTGCCTTCCGAGAAGGGGAAGAGCCGGATTTCACCTTGTTGAACAAACAGATAAGCAAAAGCATAATGCCCCAGACCGACGATCCGTGGGGGCAACAACTGATCGACAGTATGGTGCTACTGATCAAAGAGGAATTACACCACTTCTGGCAAGTGCGTGAAGCAATGCTGAGTCGTCAAATTCCGTATATCAAAATTACCGCCAGTCGTTACGCTAAAGGCATGCTCAAAGAGGTACGCACCCATGAGCCGCTGACGCTGATAGATAAGCTGATCTGTGGCGCTTACATAGAGGCGCGGTCCTGCGAACGGTTCGCGGCGCTGGCACCGTATCTGGATGATGAATTACAGGCGTTTTATCTGTCGCTACTACGATCAGAGGCGCGCCATTATCAGGATTACCTGGCGCTGGCACAGCAGATTTCAACCGATGACATCAGCGCCCGGGTGCGGTTCTTTGGTCAGATAGAAGCGTCTCTTATCTTATCGCCGGACGATGAGTTTCGTTTTCATAGTGGCGTGCCAGCCACCTCTTAAACGCTGGCTTACAGGGATTTGAGCATCCGCACTTCGCAGTCGACGTGCCCGGTGCAACCTAGCGGCTCGCTGATGTGCTCAAATCCTAAGTGTTCGTACAGGCCAATAGCCTCGTGTAAGAACGCGGTGGTTTCCAGGTAACAGCGTTTAAAGCCCTGTTTGCGGGCGTGATCCAGCGCCATCTGCGCCAGCTTTTTCGCCATACCTTTTCCGCGAACCGCGGGTAAAAAATACATTTTCTGCAGTTCACAAATGTCCGGTTCGCTACAACCTAATGGCGCGACACCCCCACCGCCAACCACCAGTCCATTCTGTTCAACGACCCAATAGGCCGCGCCCGGTTGGCTGTAAACCTGGAACAGCTCATCCAGATTGGGGTCGGCCACGGTGTAGCCTTTATCAGCAGTAAGCCCATATTCTGCGGAAACCTGGCGGATAACCGCGGCGATGGCCTGGTTATCGGGTTCAGTGATTCGGCGCAGTGCAAGCGTGGGGGACAGAACAACATTCATAACATGACTCAATTTCAAAAATACATTTATATATTTCTTTAATACCACTCTCTTCTGCCAGGTGCAAGGTGTTCCTGATTCAGAAAAAATACAATACATAAAACAAACAGAAATAGTATTGTAGTTAAACCAGTAAATAAATGCTGGTGTTTATAATTTTAATTAATGGAATAGCTATTAGGGATATTATTCATGAATGATGTTATCGGTGCTCAGGATAACCAACGCCACACATTTATTTTTACCGGGAAAGGATGGGAATACTTTCTCATTTGCCTTGTTAATTTTTTGCTGAGTATTATCACCTTAGGTATTTATACGCCTTGGGCTATGGTGAAATGCCGTCGTTACATTTATCAAAAAATGACGCTAAACGGGCAATCTTTTGCTTACAAGGCAACGGGTGGCGCGATTTTTGTTAGCTTCTTACTTATTATGATCGTTTACGGTGCCAGCGTGAGTTTAATCGTGAATGGTAGTCATTTCTTAGGGTTTACCTTGATAGGGTTGCTCGTTATTGCCATCCCTTTGATGGCAGTAAAAAGCTTGCAGTATCAGGCGATGATGACCTCTCTGAATGGCGTTCGCTTTGGTTTTAGCTGTTCAAAATTATACGCATGGCTCTATATGCTGGCAGTGCCATTGGTACTTTCGTTGGTGAACTGGGGCGTGGTTTATCTGCTGAGTGTTGCTACCGAATGGTTAGAGGGCAGCACGGGAACACTCTTTAGAATAACGTTTATTGCAATGGTTGGCATTATAGGTATGGGGATCACCTACGGTATTACTTATGCAAAATGGATGCAGCTGGTGGGCAATGGCGGGCATTTTGGTATTCATCATTTTGCGATAAACGTAGATATGAAAGCGTGCGTGATTGGCTGTATAAAAGCGGTGCTGGTGTTTCTGCCCTTTGTGGTGGTAATCGCCTGGCTGATCGCCCCTATTTTTCTACAAATGGTGATGCTTGCCGTGATGGGCGTGGCTAACGATGCCTTTATTTTGGAAAACTACAGTCGGATTATGGCGTGTTATTTTCTTTATTTTGTCGGGATTATTGTACTGATCAGCTATTTATACGTCACGCTGCGTAACCTGTTCATGAATAACCTGACTCTGGCAGAGGGCAAGATTCGTTTTCATTCTTCAGTGACGGCATCGGGTATGGTCTGGCGCTTTGCGCTCGTGATGCTTATTTCGGGCATAACGTTTGGGTTGGCTTACCCGTGGATGAAAATGTGGCAGGTCCGATGGCTGGCAAGCAACTCCCATGTTCAGGGGGATTTGGATTCGCTGGAACTGACCGACAGCGAACTCGCGTTAGAAACGGGTCCGGCAATGTGGCTATCACGCGGTGTGATGACCTACTTCCCGTTCATCTGATACAACAAGGCCGAAGCATGCTCCGGCCTTTGATATTGATTACCTGATAACGCCTGAATGTAGGCCGGATAAGCGTAGCGCTATCCGGCAAACAAGCAGGCACAATCTCAACGGCAATTACAGTGCGCTAATAACGGCCTGCTGTTCAATCAGCTTCGCTTTTGCTTCGGCGTAACCTTCCAGCTTCTCACGCTCTTTGGCGATGACCGCTTCCGGTGCGCGGGCTACGAAACCTTCGTTGGAAAGTTTGCCTTCGATACGGGCAATCTCGCCTTCGATTTTCGCCACTTCTTTCGCCAGACGCGCCAGCTCATCTTCTTTGTTGATGAGGCCAGCCATCGGGATCAGCAGCTCGGCGCCGTCGATGATTTTGGTCACGGAAACCGGACCTTTGTCATCGGCTGGCAGCACGGTAATGCTTTCCAGACGTGCCAGGTTCAGCAGGAAGCTGCGGTTGTCGTTCACACGACGCATCGCATCAGCGCTGCAACCACGCAGCAGCAGCTCCAGCGGTTTGCCCGGGGCGATGTTCATTTCCGCACGGATGTTACGTACGGCAACGATCGCCTGTTTCAGCCACTCGGTATCGGCCAGCGCGGCTTCATCAACCTGTGCAGCGTTATATTCCGGGAATGGCTGCAGCATGATGGTATCTGCGGTGTTGCCGCAAATCACTTTCACGCGCTGCCAGATGGTCTCGGTGATGAACGGAATGATCGGGTGCGCCAGACGCAGCAGACCTTCCAGCACGGTAACCAGCGTATTGCGGGTGCCGCGCAGTTCAGACTCGGAACCACCGGTCATTACCGGCTTGGTCAGCTCCAGATACCAGTCGCAGAACTGGTTCCAGGTGAACTCGTACAGGATGCCCGCAGCGATATCGAAGCGGAAGTTATCCAGCGCTTCGCGGTACGCTTTAACGGTCTGGTTGAATTCAGCCAGGATCCAGCGGTCTGCCAGAGACAGGGTCATTTCGCCGCCGTTGAAGCCGCAATCCTGCTCTTCGGTGTTCATCAGCACGAAGCGGCTGGCGTTCCACAACTTATTACAGAAGTTACGGTAACCTTCCAGACGCTTCATATCCCAGTTGATGTCGCGGCCGGTAGAAGCCAGCGCGGCCAGGGTGAAACGCAGGGCGTCGGTACCGTGCGGCTCGATGCCGTCCGGGAACTGTTTCTCGGTACGCTTGGCAATTTTCTCGGCCAGCTGCGGCTGCATCATGTTGCCGGTACGTTTTTCCAGCAGCTCTGCCAGGGAGATACCATCGACCATATCCAGCGGGTCGATGACGTTGCCCTTGGATTTAGACATCTTCTGGCCTTCGTCGTCACGAATCAGACCGGTCATGTAGACGGTCTTGAACGGCACCTGCGGCTTGCCGTTTTCATCTTTGATGAAGTGCATGGTCATCATGATCATGCGGGCAATCCAGAAGAAGATGATGTCGAAGCCGGAAACCATCACGCTGGTTGGGTGGAACTGACGCAGCGCGTCGGTATTTTCCGGCCAGCCGAGGGTAGAGAAGGTCCACAGCGCGGAGGAGAACCAGGTATCCAGAACGTCTTCGTCCTGACGAAGCGCAACGTCGGCGCCGAGGTTGTTTTCCTGACGCACTTCGTCTTCGGTGCGGCCAACGTAGACGTTGCCGTCGTTGTCATACCATGCCGGGATACGGTGACCCCACCACAGCTGACGGGAGATACACCAGTCCTGAATATCGCGCATCCAGGAGAAGTACATGTTTTCATACTGCTTAGGTACGAACTGGATGTCGCCGTTCTCAACCGCTTCAACCGCCGGTTTCGCCAGCACATCAGCGCGGACGTACCACTGGTCGGTCAGCATTGGTTCGATAACCACGCCGCCACGGTCACCGTAAGGCACGGTCAGATCGTGCGGTTTGATCTCTTCCAGCAGGCCCATCGCATCGATGGCAGCCACGATGGCTTTACGTGCGGCAAAGCGCTCCAGTTTCTGGAATTCAGCCGGGATCTCGTTGGAATAGACGTCGGATTCTTCACCTTTGGTGTCGTACACTTCCGCGGTTTCGCGAATATCACCGTCAAAGGTCAAAATGTTGATCATCGGCAGGCCGTGACGTTTACCGACTTCGTAGTCGTTAAAGTCGTGTGCCGGGGTGATCTTCACGCAGCCGGTGCCTTTTTCCATATCCGCATGTTCGTCGCCGACGATGGGAATGCGGCGGTCAACCAGCGGCAGCATGACGAATTTGCCGATCAGATCTTTATAGCGTGGATCTTCCGGGTTCACGGCTACGCCGGTATCGCCCAGAATGGTTTCCGGACGGGTGGTGGCAACGACCAGGTAATCTTTACCGTCTGCGGTTTTCGCGCCATCGGCCAGCGGATAGCGGATGTGCCACATCGAGCCTTTGGACTCGCGGTTTTCCACTTCCAGGTCAGAGATAGCGGTGCGCAGTTTCGGGTCCCAGTTTACCAGGCGCTTGCCACGGTAAATCAGGTCTTCTTTGTACAGGCGAACAAAGACTTCTTTCACGGCATTGGAAAGACCTTCGTCCATAGTGAAGCGCTCGCGCTCCCAGTCAACAGAGTTGCCCAGGCGGCGCATCTGACGGGTAATGGTGCCGCCGGATTCCGCTTTCCACTGCCAAATTTTATCGATAAACGCTTCGCGACCGTAATCGTGACGGGTTTTACCTTCTTCAGCGGCAATCTTACGCTCAACCACCATTTGGGTTGCGATACCCGCGTGGTCGGTACCGGCCTGCCACAGGGTGTTTTTACCCTGCATGCGCTGGTAGCGAATCATGGTGTCCATGATGGTTTGCTGGAAAGCATGACCCATATGCAAACTGCCGGTGACGTTCGGCGGCGGGATCATGATGCAGAAGGACTCTTTGCTTTCATCGCCGTTAGGTTTGAAATAGCCCTGCTTTTCCCAGTGCTCGTAAAGCGGCTGTTCGATATCTTGTGGGTTGTATGTCTTTTCCATTATTTCCAGGTTGCCGTATTCAGGTTAAAACCAGCCACGCGGTAAGCTTTGTAGCGATCGCGTGCCGATTGTTTCAAAGAATCTTCGTAAGGGACGAAGTCTATCACTTCTGTGAAAGCGGTGGCAAAATCTGCAAAGCCAACGCGCAAACTGATGAGCAGGTCGCGTGGGCTGCTGTTGCGTTTTTCTGGCCAGGCTATCTCTACCGGCGCGCCCCCTCTGGGGCCTTCACCCGCCAGATTATGCGGCACAAAACGCTCTGCCGGTCTTGCCCACAATGCTTCATCCAGGCGTATGGCCTGTTTTTCATCTTCGCAGGCGATCAATACACGCTTGCCCGCGCGCCAACGTTCTGCGGCAATTTCACACACCAGTTGCTCGACGGCGCTCAGACCGTCTTGCTGTGTGTCGTTGTCCAGAAGGTAGAACGTTGCATTCTTCATATATGGGGTTTCTTGTGGTGGATTTAAATGCAAAGCTGGGTGGCGCTACGCTTACCCGGCCTACGGTTGAGTGACGTTGTAGGCCGGGTAAGGCGAAGCCGCCACCCGGCGTTTTACATCACTCTTCGCCGTTAAAACCCGCGCGATTGAGCAGGAACTGCGACAACAGCGCGACCGGACGACCGGTTGCGCCTTTGGCTTTCCCTGAACGCCACGCGGTACCGGCGATGTCCAGGTGCGCCCAGTTGTACTTACGGGTAAAGCGTGACAGGAAGCAACCTGCGGTAATCGCGCCGCCAGGACGTCCACCGATGTTCGCCATATCCGCAAAGTTGGACTCTAACTGTTCCTGATACTCATCACCCAACGGCAAACGCCACGCACGGTCGCCCGCTTGTTCGGACGCCCCGATCAGCTCGTGTGCCAGTGGGTTGTGGTTCGACATCAGGCCGGTGATGTGATGGCCCAGGGCAATCACGCACGCGCCGGTCAGGGTGGCGACGTCAATAACGGCTTCGGGTTCAAAGCGCTCGACGTAGGTTAACACGTCGCACAGCACCAGACGGCCTTCGGCATCAGTATTGAGCACTTCAACGGTTTGACCGGACATGGTGGTGAGCACGTCGCCCGGACGATACGCGCGGCCGCCCGGCATGTTTTCACAACCCGCCAGTACGCCGACGACGTTGATCGGCAGCTGGAGCTCCGCCACCATGCGCATCACGCCGTACACTGCCGCAGCACCGCACATGTCGTATTTCATCTCATCCATGCCTTCGGCTGGTTTGATGGAAATACCGCCGGAGTCAAAGGTCAGACCTTTGCCGACCAGCACAATCGGACGCGCATCTTCAGACGGATTGCCCTTGTACTCGATAACCGACATCAGCGACTCGTTCTGCGAACCGTGGCCGACCGCCAGATAAGAGTGCATACCCAGCTCTTTCATCTGCTGCTCGCCAATGACGCGCGTCACAACATTTTTGCTGTAGCTGTCAGCCAACTGACGCGCCTGAGACGCCAGGTACGCGGCATTACAGATATTCGGCGGCATGTTGCCGAGGTCTTTCGCCGCTTTGATACCGGCTGCAATGGCCAGACCGTGCTGAATAGCACGTTCACCGCTGGTCAGCTCACGGCGGGTCGGTACGTTGAACACCATCTTACGCAGCGGACGACGCGGCTCGCTTTTGTTGGTCTTCAACTGATCAAAGCTGTACAGCGTTTCTTGCGCTGTTTCGACAGCCTGACGTACTTTCCAGTAGTTATTGCGGCCTTTGACGTGCAGCTCGGTCAGGAAGCAAACGGCTTCCATCGAACCGGTATCATTCAGCGTATTGATGGTTTTCTGAATGACCTGCTTGTACTGGCGCTCATCAAGCTCACGCTCTTTGCCACAACCAATGAGGAGAATTCGCTCAGACAGGACGTTAGGAACATGGTGCAGCAACAGGGTTTGACCCGGTTTACCTTCCAGTTCGCCACGACGCAGCAGTGCGCTGATGTACCCGTCGCTGATCTTGTCGAGCTGCTCTGCAATCGGAGAGAGGCGGCGAGGTTCAAAGACGCCCACGACGATGCAGGCACTCCGCTGTTTCTCCGGGCTACCGCTTTTTACACTGAACTCCATGCACTACGCTCCTGAATCTTAAAGACAACGGCGGTGGCTACGGATAGAATTGCAAGCTTTCGTAACTCATACCCGCTGTTGCGGTGACTTCGTGTTAATCTTAACGTTATTACGGCATTGGCACGTCAGAACAATTTCTGAGAGGTGGATCCGTTGAGTATAATAATCTTAGCGACGATTTCGACGACTCAAGAGAATAAATGACGTTTAAGCCATGAAACAAGCTATTTTCCTGCAAAAAGACGGGTTTTTACGGGCGTATTTAAAGTGATAATCATAAGATATCTGGTACGGGAAACGCTCAAAAGCCAACTTGCGATCCTTTTCATCCTACTTTTGATCTTCTTCTGTCAAAAGTTAGTCAGGATCCTCGGTGCGGCGGTTGACGGTGATATCCCGGCAAATCTGGTGCTCTCGCTGCTGGGGCTGGGCGTGCCAGAAATGGCGCAACTTATCTTGCCCTTAAGCCTGTTCCTTGGGCTGCTAATGACGCTGGGCAAACTGTATACCGAAAGTGAAATTACGGTCATGCATGCCTGCGGGCTGAGCAAGGCTGTGCTGGTAAAAGCGGCGATGGTGCTGGCGTTGTTCACCAGTATCGTTGCGGCAGTCAACGTAATGTGGGCAGGGCCATGGTCCTCCAGACATCAGGACGAAGTGCTGGCGGAAGCGAAAGCGAACCCCGGCATGGCGGCGCTTGCTCAAGGGCAATTCCAGCAGGCAACGAACGGCGGTTCGGTGTTGTTTATCGAAAGTGTTGACGGTAGCAGCTTCAAAGATGTGTTCCTCGCGCAAATCCGCCCGAAAGGTAACGCCCGTCCTTCGGTGGTGGTGGCTGATTCCGGACATCTGACTCAGTTGCGTGACGGCTCTCAGGTCGTGGTGCTGAACAAAGGGACGCGCTTTGAAGGGACCGCGCTGCTGCGTGATTTCCGCATTACCGATTTCCAGGACTACCAGGCAATTATCGGCCATCAGGCCGTGGCGCTGGACCCCAATGATACCGACCAGATGGGTATGCGCACGCTGTGGAATACCGACAATGCTCGGGCCCGTGCGGAGCTGCACTGGCGTATCACATTGGTATTCACCGTATTTATGATGGCGCTGATGGTTGTCCCGCTGAGCGTGGTTAACCCGCGTCAGGGGCGCGTACTGTCCATGCTGCCAGCCATGCTGCTCTATTTGCTGTTCTTCCTGGTGCAGACGTCGCTGAAGTCGAACGGTGGGAAAGGTAAGCTGGACCCGGTGTTCTGGATGTGGGTGGTTAACCTGGCCTATCTGGCACTGGCGATTATGCTTAACCTCTGGGATACGGTGCCGATGCGCCGCTTGCGTGCCCGTTTTATGCGTAAAGGAGCGGTATAATGCAGCCCTTTGGTGTACTTGACCGCTATATCGGTAAAACCATTTTTACCACCATCATGATGACGTTGTTCATGCTGGTGTCACTTTCCGGGATCATCAAGTTTGTCGACCAGCTGAAAAAAGCCGGGCAGGGGAGCTACGATGCAATGGGCGCCGGGCTGTATACCCTGCTTAGCGCACCGAAAGATATCCAAATCTTCTTCCCGATGGCGGCACTGCTCGGCGCGTTGCTGGGGCTGGGCATGCTGGCTCAGCGTAGTGAACTGGTGGTGATGCAGGCGTCCGGTTTTACCCGTATGCAGGTGGCGCTGTCGGTGATGAAAACCGCGATCCCACTGGTGCTGCTGACGATGGCCATCGGCGAATGGGTGGCGCCGCAGGGCGAGCAGATGGCGCGTAACTATCGTGCGCAGCAGATGTACGGCGGCTCGCTGCTGTCTACCCAGCAAGGGCTGTGGGCGAAAGATGGCGACAGCTTTGTCTACATCGAGCGGGTGAAAGGCGACGCCGAGTTAGGTGGGATTAGCATTTACTCCTTTAACGACAAACGTCGTCTGCAGTCTGTTCGCTATGCCGCAAGCGCGACGTTTGACCCGGAGCAGAAAGTCTGGCGTTTGTCGCAGGTGGATGAATCCAACCTGACCGATCCGAAGCAAATCACCGGTTCACAAACGGTGAGCGGGACGTGGAAAACCAACCTTACGCCGGACAAACTCGGTGTGGTGGCACTGGACCCGGATGCGCTGTCGATTAGCGGGCTACACAATTACGTGAAGTACCTGAAGTCGAGTGGTCAGGATGCCGGACGCTACCAGCTCAATATGTGGAGCAAAGTCTTCCAGCCGCTGTCTGTCGCGGTGATGATGCTGATGGCGCTGTCATTTATCTTCGGTCCGCTGCGTAGCGTGCCGATGGGCGTGCGCGTGGTGACGGGGATTAGCTTTGGCTTTGTGTTCTATGTGCTGGACCAAATCTTCGGCCCGCTGACGCTGGTGTATGGCATTCCGCCGATTATCGGCGCGCTGCTGCCAAGTGCCAGCTTCCTGCTGATTAGTCTGTGGCTGATGCTGCGTAGGTCGTAATCACAGTAAAGCGCAGTGCCTGATGGCGCTGCGCTTATCAGGCCTACCAGGGCCCGTAGGCCGGATAAGGCGTTTACGCCGCCATCCGGCACAGTGCCACGGGTGCTAGCGTTTTCTCCCGCCCATCAAACTCCCCAACATCCCCCGGATTATCTGATTGGTGACCTGTCGCGCCGCGCTTTTCGCTACGCTCTGTACCACGCCATCGCGCTTGCCGCCGCGCGGTCCGGTGCTGCCAAACAGGATATCCTTCAACCCACCGAGAATACCGCTGTCCACCTCGACCGCTTTACCGTTGGCGGGTGGCGTATTTTGCTGCCCGGTGCTGGCCTGCACGCCTTGCTGCAAACGTTCATAGGTGGATTCACGGTCGATCTCTTCCTCATATTTGCCGTACAGCGAGGAGTGATTAATCAGCCCGTTGCGCTCATCGTCCGTCACCGGTCCCATCCGTGAACACGGTGCAATGACCATTGCTCGTTCAACCACCGACGGGCTGCCTTTGGCGTCCAGAAACGAGATTAGCGCCTCGCCGGTGCCCAACTCCTGAATGGCTTTTTCGGTATCAAATGCCAGGTTGGCGCGCATGGTTTGCGCCGCGGTTTTCACCGCTTTCTGATCTTTCGGCGTGAACGCGCGCAGGGCGTGTTGCACGCGGTTGCCCAACTGGCCGAGTACGTTGTCTGGAATGTCCGACGGGTTTTGCGACACAAACCACACGCCAACGCCTTTCGAGCGGATCAGGCGGATGACCTGTTCGATTTTATCCAGCAGCACCTGCGGGGCGTCGTTGAACAGCAGGTGAGCCTCATCGAAGAAGAACACCAGTTTAGGTTTCTCCAGGTCACCCGCTTCCGGCAGTTGTTCGTACAGTTCGGAGAGCATCCACAGCAGGCTGGCGGCGTACAGTTTGGGCATCTGGTAGAGCTTCTCGGCGCTGAGGATATTAATCACCCCTTTGCCACTGGCGTCGGTACGCATCCAGTCTTTGATATCCAGCATCGGCTCGCCAAAGAAGTGCGCTGCACCCTGTTGTTCCAGCGACAGCAGACCGCGCTGGATAGCCCCGACCGAAGCGCTGCTGATGTTGCCGTACTGGTTCTGGAAGGATTTAGCGTTATCGCCAATGTACTGGGTAATGGCCCGCAGGTCTTTGAAATCGAGCAGCAACAGACCCTGGTCATCGGCAATGCGGAAGATAATATCCAGCACGCCGGACTGCACGTCGTTGAGGTTCAGCAAACGGGCCAGCAGCAGTGGCCCAAGGTCAGAGACTGTGGCGCGAACAGGGTGACCTTTTTCGCCGAAGATATCCCACACCGTGACCGGATTAGCATGCGGTTGCCAGTCGGTAATGCCGATATTTTTCAGGCGGGCGAGCAGCTTTTCAGAGGCTTGTCCTTCCTCGGCTACGCCGGTTAAGTCACCTTTCACATCGGCCATAAAGACCGGCACGCCAATCTCGGACAACGATTCGGCCAGCTTCTGTAGCGTGACGGTTTTACCGGTCCCGGTTGCGCCGGTAATCAGCCCGTGACGGTTGGCCATACCTGGCAGTAAAAACAGTTCGGTGTCCGGCGTGCGGGCAATTAGCAGGGGTGCGCTCATTGAGATTTCCTCCATTTATCCTGCCTGGAGTATAGGCAATGTCCATCAAAGAGAGTATGCGATGGCGAGAGAAAATGACTTAAAGCGTATTGCCGTGGTAAATCTGATACCCCAAATCCACGGTGTTGTGGTTATGGTCGTTGTTCTTGATTTTGCTCAGCAACATCTGTGCCGCCATACGGCCAATGTCGAAACGCGGAGTGATCACGCTGGCGAGGCTGGGGATCATCTGTCGGCCCATTTCCAGCCCGTGAAAACCCGCAATCGAGATCTGCTCCGGGACGGCAAGCTCGCGCTCGCGACACAGCAGCAGTGCGCCCATCGCGATGTCGTCGTTGGTGCAAAACACGCCGTCTAAATCCGGATGCGCAGTGAGCGCATCACGCATCATTTGTGTGCCCAGATGGATGGAGGAGATGGCGCGTGGGTTAACGCGCAGCGGTTCCAGACCCCGGCGGGTCATGGCGTCGCAGTAGCCACGATAGCGCTGTTCATCGCGGATATCGTCTTTCGAACCCAGGTAGAGGATTTTGCGCCGCTGGCGCTTATCCAACATGGTACTGACCATATCAAATGCCGCCTGACGGTTATCAAAGCCCACTTCCATGTCCAGACGATCGCCCTGGATATCCATCAGCTCGACCACCGGAATGTTGGCAGAGCGCAGGAATTTAACCGTGCGCAGGGTGTGGTATTTCTCGGAAAGAATAATGCCGTCGATATTGTACGACAGCAGGTTGATTACCGACTCTTCTTCGGATTCCCGGTCGTAGTTATAGTTGGCGATTAGCGTCTGATAGTTATGGTCGGAGGTGACCGACTCAATACCGGCCAGAATGTCAGCGAACAGCTGGTTTTGAAACGAGGGGATCAGCACGCCGAGCGTATAGCTTTGCGCGTTCAGCAGCATCGCGGGTGCGCGGTTGGGGATGTAATTAATCTCCTCCATAATTTGCGCGATGCGTTCACCGGTTTCCTTTGCGACCTTTTTCGGCGAGCGAATGTAGCGGCTCACCGTCATTTTGGTCACACCTGCCAGCGTGGCGATGTCTTGCAAAGAAATTCTGTGGTTCCTCATTTTCTCTCCTGAGCCGGGGAGCGCGGACTGATGCTCCCCGGTAATACCGTATTAATGCAGGATGGCGTTCAGCGCCAGAACCCCCAGCAGACCCATAATGGAAATCAGCGTTTCCATTACCGTCCAGGTACGCAACGTTTCGCCTACGCTGAGATTAAAATAGCCTTTAAACAGCCAGAATCCCGGATCGTTAACGTGGGAGGCAATCACGCTACCCGCACCGGTTGCCAGCACCATCAGCGCCGGGTCAGCATGGGTGACGTTAATAATCGGCAGCACCACGCCTGCAGTGGTGATCGCCGCCACGGTCGCAGAACCGAGCGCGATGCGCAGCAACGCGGCGACCGTCCAGCACATCAGCAGTGGAGAAAGCGACGTACCGGTCATCAGGTGCGAGATATATTGCCCCACGCCGCTGTCGACCAGAACCTGCTTAAACGCACCGCCCCCGGCGATGATAAACACAATCATCGCAATCGCGCCGATAGAGTCGCCAATGATATCCATAATTTGCTCGATCGTCCGTTACGCCGTCCAAGGGTAAAAATGGCGAGGACGATAGCGATAAACAACGCGACCGCAGGGTTACCGATAAACTCAAAGAACACCCGCACGCTGTTAGTCTTCGGTAGCGTAATCTCACACACCGCGGCGACCGCCATCAGTATGACCGGGATAACCGCCGCAAAGATACTGTTCCAGAATGACGGCATCTCTTCTTCGGTGAACAAATGCGGGTTGAATAACCCCTCCGGCGGTGCTTTCTCAAAGCGGGTCAGCAGCTTAGAAAATAGCGGCCCGGCGACAATCACCGTCGGAATGGTAATAATAAATCCGTACAGCAGGGTAGTGCCGAGATTGGCCTCGAAAATGGTGGCAATCGCGGTTGGCCCCGGATGCGGCGGCAGGAAGCAGTGGGTCACGGACAGTGCGGCGACCATCGGCACGCCAACATACAGCAGCGGCAGGCCGGAAGAGGCCACTACCGTAAACACCAGCGGCAGCAGCAGAACAAAGCCGACTTCGAAGAACATCGCCAGACCGACAACCAGACCGGTGATCACCAGCGCCCATTGCACGCGTTTTTTACCGAACGTGCCAATCAGCGTGGTGGCGATGCGCTGGGCCGCGCCGGTATCGGAAATCAGCTTACCGAGCATCGCGCCGAACCCGAGGATCATCGCCAGCCCGCCGAGCGTCCCGCCGATCCCATTTTGTATAGAGTGTAAAACGGCCTGTGCATCCATCCCTTCGGCAAAACCGACGACCGCCGCAACCAGTACCAGGGCAATAAAGCCGTTAACTTTAAAGCCAATCATCAGGACCAGGAGCAGCGCGACGCCTGCCGCAATTATTATTAATGGCATAATCTTTTCTCTTTTATCCCCGTCATCCTGCAACTCGAATGATTTAGGGGGTGTGCCAAAAATGCAGCGCCGGAGCGCTGCGCGGTGTCGCTAAATGTCAGACGGCGACCAGCATGCCGCCATCGACAAACAGCAGGTGCCCGTTAACAAAATCAGAAGCTTTGGAAGAGAGGAAGACCGCTGCGCCAATCAGCTCCTGCGGATCGCCCCAGCGGGCGGCTGGCGTACGTTTGCACAGCCAGGAGGTGAAGGCCTCATCTTCGACCAGCGCTTTGGTCATTTCGGTTTTGAAGTAGCCCGGTGCGATACCGTTGACCTGGATATTGTGGCGTGCCAGCTCAACGCACATCCCGCGGGTGAGCATTTTCACTGCGCCTTTGGAGGCGGCATACGGCGTGATGGTGTCGCGGCCCAGTTCGCTCTGCATGGAGCAGATGTTGATGACCTTCCCGGCCTGACGTTCCACCATGCGGCGCGTGACCGCCTGCGAGACCAGGAACACCGCCGTCTGGTTAACAGCGATTACATCGTTCCAGTCCTGTTCCGGGAACTCGGTAAACGGATGGCGGCGCTGAATACCGGCGTTATTCACCAGCACATCGATTGGACCAATGTCTTTTTCGATATGGTCGATGGCGGCATCGATATCCTGTTTCTGCGTAACATTAAAAGGTGCAGCAACGGCACGAATCCCTTCCTGCTGCAGTTTGGCGACGGCGGCCTCCGCACGCTCTGGCGTAATATCATTGACGATAATCTGCGCGCCATATTTGCCCAGCCCGGTCGCCAGTAAATAACCAATACCCTGGGCCGAACCGGTGATCAGAATGTTTTTGCCGTCCAGTGAAAAAAGATCGTTCATCATGTTATTCCTTATTTTGTTTCTGCAAAAACGAGCTGGACTTTCGCCGCCTGGGTTTTATCCCCGGCGAAGATCAGCGCTTGTTCAAGTTCGGTAAACGGATATTCGGCGCTGAGTAACGGCAGCGGATCGATAACGTTATTTGCCAGCCACGACACCGCGGTGTTGAACTCGGTGGTAAAGCGGAACGAGCCTTTGAGCGCGATCTCTTTGCCGATCAGCATCATCATCGGGAAGTCCGGTACCGCGCCGCCCATGCCGACCTGCACCATCACGCCTTTCGCGCGGGTCACTTCCAGGCAGGTGGTGATTGAGGACGGATGACCGGAGACTTCGAAGCTGACGTCGAAGTAGCCTTTTTCTTTTTTCCACTCATCGAGTGAGTCCTGCTGCGGGTTAATCAGCGTATCGGCACCCATCTGCTGGGCAAGGGACAGCGAGCGCGGGCTGATATCAGCACAGACAATCTCTGCCGCACCGAGCGTTTTCACCGCGCTGACGATCAGACAGCCGATAGGACCGACGCCGGAGATAAATACGCGCTTGCCCTGCAGGTCGCCCGCTTCATGCGCGGCGTGGATCGCGACCGCCAGCGGTTCGGCAAAGGCCATGACTTTTTCATCGGCCTCTTGCGGGTACGGGATACACTGCGCGGTATCGACGGTTTTAAACCGGGTAAAGCCGCCGTCGACATGGGGAAAATACATGGCGCTGCCAAAAAAACGCATTTCCGTGCACTGGTTTTCTTCGTGCTGCAAACAGTATTTACAGTGGCCACAGGGTTTCGACGGATTAATCGCCACCGACTGACCTTCATGTAATTCTTTTGAATCGCTGTGCACCACTTTACCAATAACTTCATGGCCTAAAATCATTGGCGCTTTAACGGTAAAATTACCGACTTTGCCTTCCTGATAATAATGTAAATCGGAACCGCAAATTCCCCCGCGGGTAATTTGTACCAGTGTTCCTTTATTATTCCATTCAATGTTTTGGTCGGTAATGGCAACAGTTTTCTTACCCGCGACAACGCAGGATTGGGTTTTGACTTGCATAAATGCCTCACTGGTCAGGTAGTAACCTCGGCAGCATTTAAACGGTTTTGAGTGTTATTATTTGTGATGCAGATCACGCTGGAAAATTGTTACACTACAATGTTACGCATAACGTGATGCGCCTTGTAATTCTCATCAGCAGCGCTGAAAAAGCGTGAAATCCTCAATGTGGAAAGCGTAGTATCTCGCCATGGAATATGAATCTGGAGTTTTTTTCGATGGCCGGGGAAAGTTATATTTTGATGGGTGTTTCAGGTAGCGGTAAATCTTTAATTGGCAGTAAAATTGCCGCTGTATTATCGGCAAAATTCATTGATGGTGACGATCTCCATCCCGCTAAAAATATTGATAAAATGTCTGAAGGCATTCCATTAACCGATGAAGACCGACTGCCGTGGTTAGCGCGATTAAATGATGCCTCATACAGTTTATATAAAAAGAATGAGACCGGGTTTATTGTCTGCTCGTCATTAAAAAAACAGTATCGCGATATATTACGTCAGGGCAGCCCGAATGTGCATTTCCTGTGGCTGGACGGCGACTACGAGACCATTCTGGCGCGCATGCAGCGCCGGGCAGGGCATTTTATGCCGGTGGGATTACTTAAAAGCCAGTTCGACGCGCTGGAGTGTCCGCAGGAGGATGAACGCGATATTGCCCGCATCGACGTGAACCACGACATCGAGCATGTGACGGAACAGTGCCGCCAGGCGGTGCTCGCGTTTCGTCACGGGCAATAGGCCCAGCCCCTTGCGGGACTGAGCCCGGCATCAGAAGTCGGCTTTCAGTACCACGCGGTAGCGGGCCTTGCCGTCACGCACGTGCTGGATAGCGTCGTTAATTTGCGACATTGGGTACAGCTCGGTGGTGGGTGACACCTTGCTGCGCCCGGCAAACTTCATCAGCTTGCGCAGTTCGAACGGCGTACCGGTTGCCGAACCGGAGATGCTGCGATCGCCGGCAATTAAGGTGAATGCCGGCACCGGCAGTGGTTTCATCACCGCGCCGACGGTATGGAAGTTACCGCCGTAGGCCAGCGCTTCAAAATAGGGCTGCCAGTCGAGATCGACGTTAACCGTGTTAATAATGAGATCGAACTGGCCCGCCAGCGCTTTTAGCGCATCCGGATCGCGGCTGTTGACCACCTTATCCGCCCCCATCGCCAGTACTTCCTGCTCTTTCGCCGGATTGGAACTGAACGCGGTGACTTCACAACCCATCGCGTGTAACAGCTTAATGGCGATATGCCCCAGGCCGCCGATGCCGATCACCCCAACGCGGCTGGTGGCAGTGATATGGTGCATCAGCAGCGGTTTGAATACCGTGATGCCGCCGCACAGCAAGGGACCGGCTGCCGCCAGATCGATACTCTCCGGCAGCGGGATCACCCACTGCCAGTCGGCCCGTAGCTTCTCGGCAAAGCCGCCGCGATTGAGGATCGTGGGAACGGACCCTTCCAGGCAGTTAATTTGATTGCCGCTGATACAGGCATCGCAGTGCCCGCAGCTGCGCGCCGTCCAGCCAATGCCAACGCGCTGGCCCACTTTCAGACCTTTATCCTGCGCCGCGCTGCCCAGCGCCGCCACGCGACCAATCACCTCATGCCCGGCAACCAGCGGATACTGAGAGAATCCCCATTCGTTGTCGATCATCGACAAATCAGAATGGCAGATACCGCAGTAATCGACCTGCACTTCGACATCTTCCGGCTTTAGTTCGCCCGCATCGTATTCATAGAGTTCGAGTTCGCTGCCCGCCGCTTTTGCGGCGTAGCTTTTTATCATCGACATCGTGTTTCCCTCAGTGTGGTGTTGAACTGGAAGTGTAGAGCATGGGGAAACGGGACGCTTCGCAGAAGGGGGGTTAAAAAGGGGGTAAACTGTGATGATGGTTACAGCTAAGAAAGGTAATGCTGAAATTTTCAACACTTAGCGAGCCAGACACACGCTGGTGCTTGCATGGTGGCGCATGACAGGTATAATCCACAACGTTTTCCGCATCCCTTCCGTGCCGGAGTGGCGAAATCGGTAGACGCAGTTGATTCAAAATCAACCGTAGAAATACGTGCCGGTTCGAGTCCGGCCTTCGGCACCATTAGTACTTCCAAGACCATCCGAGAAAGTCTAATTATCCCTTAAAAATCAATGCTTGCAGCGATTTTTACGTCCTGAGTCGTCCGAGGTTGTCCGTTGAAATCCGGATGTCATTGGGGGCATAATTGGGGGCATCTTAACTTCGATTAGAAATGTGCCCCCAAATGAAGCTCAACGCCAGACAGGTCGAGACCGCAAAGCCAAAAGACAAAACCTATAAAATGGCCGATGGCGGCGGTTTGTATCTCGAGGTTTCGGCCAAAGGTTCTAAATACTGGCGCATGAAATACAGACGCCCCTCAGACAAAAAAGAGGATCGCCTCGCTTTTGGTGTTTGGCCTACTGTGACGCTTGCTCAGGCAAGAGCAAAGCGCGACGAAGCCAAAAAGCTGTTAGTTCAGGGCATTGACCCAAAAGCCGAACAGAAAGAAGCTCAGGCTGAGAATTCGGGGGCATATACGTTCGAAACCATTGCTCGTGAATGGCATGCAAGTAACAAGCGCTGGAGTGAAGACCATCGATCTCGTGTTCTTCGATATCTTGAGCTTTATATTTTCCCTCATATCGGTTCGTCCGACATTCGCCAGCTCAAAACCGGCCACCTGTTAGCCCCGATTAAAAAAGTTGATGCCAGTGGAAAGCATGACGTCGCTCAGCGCTTGCAACAGCGTGTCACGGCAATCATGCGTTATGCCGTACAGAACGATTACATCGACTCAAATCCAGCCAGTGATATGGCCGGTGCGCTATCGACAACCAAAGCGCGACATTACCCCGCCTTACCCTCAAGCAGGTTCCCTGAGTTTCTTTCTCGTCTTGCTGCATATCGTGGCCGTGTAATGACAAAAATCGCGGTTGAGCTTTCATTGCTCACTTTTGTGCGTTCCAGTGAGTTACGTTTTGCACGTTGGGAAGAGTTTGATTTCGATAAATCTCTTTGGCGCGTTCCTGCAAAACGAGTAGAAATTAAAGGTGTGCGTTATTCGTACCGTGGCATGAAGATGAAAGAGGAGCATATCGTTCCGCTTAGTCGACAAGCTATGATTTTGTTAGAGCGGCTTAAGCAAATCAGTGGTGATAAAGAGCTTCTTTTTCCGGGAGATCATGACTCAACTAAAGTTATGAGTGAGAATACGGTAAACAGTGCATTACGTACGATGGGCTATGACACAAAAACTGAAGTTTGTGGGCATGGTTTCAGAACTATGGCACGAGGTGCTTTAGGTGAGTCAGGTTTGTGGAGCGATGACGCGATAGAACGTCAATTAAGCCATTCTGAGCGTAACAATGTACGCGCTGCCTATATTCACACTTCAGAGCATTTAGATGAGCGTCGGTTAATGGTCCAGTGGTGGGCGGATTATCTCGATGATATAGTCAAAGAGTACTTATCACCCTTTGATTTTGCGAAAAAAATACTTAAGAATTGACCCATCTTTCCGATACTTCTCTTATTCTATGATTTTAAGAACAATTTATTAAAATGGAGATTTTATGAATAACGACATTAAAAACGCCATTCTTGAAGGCAGAGTAATGCTTCTTTTGGGAGCGGGAGCATCATTTGGTTCTTTAACAAGTAGTCGTGAAGCTATACCATTGGGTTTCGATCTGGCTAAGATTTTATGCAAAGAAGCAGATTTCGATTACAATAATGAATCTTTGCCAATGGTTTACTCTGCTTGTTCATCAAAACTTGGATCAAGACTGGAATCTATATTTGATAAATATTTTAGAAATTGCATCCCTTCCGATGAATATAATGTCTTGGCTAGATATACATTTGCTAGAATATATACTTTAAATATAGATGATGCTTTTGAAAAAAGTTTACTCTCAAATTCCCCCCAGCATATATATATACGAGATAGGAACGATAAAGTTTATCCCCAAGATCAATTATTCAAAAACTTGGATTATATTAAGTTGAATGGAGACTCACATCACTTTCGTCAGGGATATATTTTCTCACCTCAGGAATATGGAGCTGCATCAGCACAGGCTCCACTGTGGTACAATGAATTAGGGAGTGATTTCTTTAATTATAAATTTATATTCATTGGTTCAAAATTGGAAGAGCCACTGTTCTATCACCAAGTTGAAAGATATAAAGGTAAAACACATAGTACTGAACAGCGGAGTTATGTGCTTACACCCACAGCTTCCGAAATAGCTAAGGCAAGCTTAATGACTTCCAATATTGAGCATATTAATGCTACGATTGGGGATTTTGTTGAGTGGCTTAAACGTGAAATACCAAAGCCAAATACCCCAAGTGATACATTAATAAAAAGCCGTCCTGAATATAATGTTGTTGGCGAGCAAGATCAAAAAAGTTATATGGATGCATTCAAAAATGTAATTGCTATAACTAGATCCAACATATTAATGATTAATGAAAGAGATTCTGGTAGTCCGATTAGAACTTTCTATAAAGGATTTAAGCCAACTTGGAAGGATATATTGGATGGTGTTCCGGCATTTCTTGATAATGCCAAAAACATCCTTAAGGATATTGAACTTCAAATAAATGGAGATAACTCAAAGAATCTTTATTGTATTTTCGGATCAGCGGGTTCTGGCAAGTCAACACTTCTAAAACAAGTTGCATTGAAATTATCTGAAAAAAATTATCCTGTATATTTTGTTGATAACATAAATGCCAATTTGAAAGATCTTGTTTCTGTTATGGAAACGAAGACAAGTGGTCGATATTATATTTGTTTGGAAAGGGTGGCTGATTCCGCTCAAGTTATTGGTGAAATCTTTAACCAAAGAAAAAGCATGAAGTGTGTATTTGTTGGCTTTGAAAGCAAGCACATTTGGAGTTACCGAGGCAAGGAGTACTTTGAGTCAACGCGTTATGTCACTAAAGATGTTTCTTCGATTACTCGATCAGATGCGACAAAAATTCTAGAAAAAGTCAGGTTGTATGGAAATTGGACTTATCTTGAAAAGCTGACACCGTCGGAAAGAATTAAGCGTTTAATTACTAATTCAAGAAAACAATTACTAATTGGGCTAATGGAAACGACATTTGGTGAGGGTTTCGAGAAGATTATACATCGTGACTTCCATAATATCCCTTCTGAAAGCCATAGAGCGCTACTGATTCTAAGTGGTATCGCTACCTATCAGCGCGTTAGTGCTCACGAGTCCACTTTAACAAGAGCATTAATAAATTTAGGTCTTGATGCAGATATTAAATTACTTACATCTCAAATGGATGGGATTTTAGCTTTCAAAAATGGATATGTTGAGACAAGGCATTATGCATATATTGAGAAAATTTTTGATAACTTAGTTGAAACTCAATATCTTTCTAATATTCTGTCAGCCTATATTGAGTCGTTTACTGTATATGACTACCCTATTGTGAAAAATGTTAGTAAGACTGAGGGTATGATTTATAAATCTTTAGTTAATTCTAAGAACTTAAGAAAGCTACTGAAAGGTGATAAGGCTAAAATACTTGATTTATACAATAAATTTGAGAAAAAGCTGGAGCATGAAGGGTTGTATTTAATGCAGTATGGCTTGGCGCTTAGATATTTTAATATGCAGGATGATGCGTATGATAAATTAAGGGTTGCAAGTCAGGCATTTCCTAACTCGCCCCAAATTGAACATGCTTTAGCTCAGCAAAAAATAATTATGTCTTTAAGGTGTGAATCAAAATCCGATGCAATGAAATTATTCGTTGAGGCTGAAGAAATACTTTCTCGACTTGATGGTGGAAAAGTTAAACTTGTTGACGGATATCCGATAGTGACTCTTTCAGAAGGTCATGTGGAACTCGCGAGAAAATTTGACGGAGAAGAGGCTGCACAGAAACTTGCTGCTCAATATCATGAGAAAATTAGAAAGTTATATCAATTCTCTGGTAGCGCAGAGACAAGGATTGAAGAAACTTCAAGGAAATTATTTATATATTCGACTACGGGTAAGTATTATAAAAATAATGCATCGAACGGGTCTGAAATTATTTTTTCAGATGACGAGGGTGATGATTGATTTAAATTAATAAATTCCATTAGTTTTTTCTACTCTTTATGACCAATAGGAGCTCGAGCTAATCGATCCCCTTAGTCGTATGAACAAAATTATCTCCGCATCAGCGCGCAATGCTCTCCCCGCCACGCCTGCCCGCTTAAGAGGTCGCTTTTAATGCAGGTGCATGAACCGACTCAGGCCGCGCCGGTACTGGCGCGGTGGGGAAAATAAAATGCGGGGATTTGCATGCAAAACCATGCACCTTATGGATGCATGGCTTTTTTCGGGAAAAATAGCGGAATTTTCGGGGATTTTTTTGCGTGCTACCGTGCAGTCAGTTCTGCACGTCGGCGGGTGTAAATCAGGTTCTGTGCCGGGGTGAATTTCTCGCGATTATCATCCCGCGAAGCCGCATCAGGCCTGAATCCGATGGCCGTTAAAATGTCGCTGTCCTGCGCGGAATAATTAATTTTTTCACCGGCGGCCAGCCACACCGACAGGGCTTCACGCAGATAATCAACCGAGTGCTGCATGGCGCTCTGTTTTACTGCGGGAAGCTGTTCGTGATATCCCATCAGCTCAGGT
>NZ_JABXPR010000010.1:0-232 GCF_014103415.1 Citrobacter sp. RHBSTW-00671 | reverse complement strand
TTGGTAGAGCACGACCTTGCCAAGGTCGGGGTCGCGAGTTCGAGTCTCGTTTCCCGCTCCAAAATTTGAAAGTGCTTGTTAAGCACAGACCATCAATCGCAGAATTTCGAATTGCGACAAGGCGGCAACTGAATGAGTCCTCAGGAGCTTACAAAAGTAAGTGACTTAGGCGAGTGAAGGCGGCCAACGCAGTAGCGGTTCGAAAGACGAAGATTATGCGGGAATAGCTCAG
>NZ_JABXPR010000006.1:0-70699 GCF_014103415.1 Citrobacter sp. RHBSTW-00671 | reverse complement strand
CAGCCCCTGCACATATTGGCCGGGCTGTATTGCAATAGGGTACGCATTTGCTATAATCCTTTCTGCCAGTGGGCAGTTTGCACCCCCTGATTCTATTCTGAGCCGGCCAAAGTTCTGAGATAGGATCAGGGGGTTTTACTTTTTGTGGCTCCTGCCACTCCTAAGCGGTACATCTCCGGGCCGCTCTTCCCGTGCTAAATTCTGTAATAACCCCGTAAGGTTATGTAAACGCCGCTTAACATATCATGCGTTTCTAAGCGGGGCAATACCTGCGATCCCGCAGTTACAGAGTAACCTCACTATTCAGAATCGTCAAATTTTAAGCCGTCGTAATAACTTTTCACAAGAAATTCAATAACCTCCGCCTGAGTGAGCTTTTTTACTTTTGTGATCTCTATCAACATTCTTTTTGCATCTTTGGGCAGATAAAGATTTAGCTGGTCATGAGTATCTCTGATGCGATTCCTGTAATCCTTCTGCTTATCCAGGTTACTCTTATGCACCTGCCGCTCAACTACTCTGCTCACAAGCCCTCCGACTACAAACGACTATAACCACCTGAGTATACACAAAAAACCCGCCATATTCGGCGGGTTAAACTCAATAATTGCTGTTTATGAACCATCCAGCGTCTGTCAGTTTACTCTTCAGATGCTGATAGTTTTCATCCCTATTTTTATGCGTTCTGCAGATGATTTCCATATCCCTGTACGCTTTATTGATATTTGGAGCTGTGATCGTTATCGTCGTAAGCCCCGTATTTCGCAGGTTTATGATTAACTCCCTGCCGACTGACTCCCATGACTCGACTGTTTCGGCTTCAAAAAATAGCCGCTCACGTTTAATACTGGATGTGGCATACAGGGATGCTACTCCTATGATTCCAGTACTGAAGTCAAAGCCTATGTAAGTCCTCCGGGCCAAGTCATAGTGCTCGCAGTCCTTATGAGGTTCAAAGAAACCAGAGTTTTTCATTGAAGCAGTTACCTGGTAGAGCTTGCGGCTCCTGAAGTCCTTTTTCAACATCCAGATCAGCACTGAATCGATCACAAAGATACCGACTGTACTAAACCAGTGCTCCTGAATTGAACCGTCTCTAATCGTCCAGTATAAGCCGCTCAGAAACACGAAAGCGCTAACGAACAGAAAGAGGAATACAAACATCATCCAGAGCCATGATGCGTAGTATCCAAGCCTTTTAGGACGCGCATTGTTACTAATTTTCTTAAAGTCAGTGTTTGATAACGCATTCATATTTAAGCTCCTTTGATGCCGTCCTTGCTCTTATCTACACCTGCGTCAGGATTAAATTGCTTAGGGTTGTTACGGTTCATATTTTTGGCTCCACGACCGAACGCAGCAAAGATGTCATGAACATGGTTCTGCATATCACCCAACACTGAATCGTTCATCTTCTGTCCAATCCAGTTTATAACATAGTTCGGCATCCTCGCAGGAAGTGCAAATACGCGAGCCACCATACCTGTGCAAAGCCTTGCATATAACATCAAAAATCCGATCGATGACAGCAGGCCAGTGAAAGAGTCAGACTGGACCTGTTCCATAGCGAATTTAAACATCATGTTTAACGCCGTTCCCAAAGCTACGATGGCCAGTGAAGCAAAAATAAACCCCATTACCATGAGCATCGGCCGAATCATTACATCGATAAGGAACACATAACCATATGTACTCCGCTCATCATTACTCTGGCCAATGTTGATATGGGTAGCTGCCCACAGGGAAGACGCCAATACACCTGTCATAAGCGTAACCAGCCAATCTGCCATAGCTACAAACCAATAAATCATCGGTATAAACGGCAGCCAGATAGATAGCGCAAGACCGATACCAAAGAGGCTATAAAACAGCGGGTAAACCAAGAACGAAACCGATTCTAATACGCCAGCAATAGCATCTCGAATCCCTGTAAGTTTGTTCATCATTCCCGCAGCAAAACCGGGTAGACTCTTCCCTTCTGAAACCTTCACTGCAACATTGATAGCGGTCCAACTGGCGAGTCCAACCTCAGCTACACCTAACGTGTAATCGCCGATAGCTTTCATTTTGAGTAAAGGGTTGGTCACGTCACTGTAACCATCACCAGTGCCGTAGTTACTCGTTGCAAGCCAGTTTGTAACGTTGAAGTCGAAAATTTTTGTAATAAGGGACGTTCCGTCTCCAGTTGTGGCGGCATTTTCAAGGCTTTTTTGATCAATGTTCCTTGCAAGTGCGTTAGATTCGGTGCCAAGAGGCGGCGTATAATTACTATTTTTCAGCTGAGAATGGTAAGCCTGGAACAAGCCTTTAAAGTAATCGATAGAGCCGATATCGCCATCGTTACTCATTCCTGAAACTACCGGCTTCAGGTTAGCAACATCTTTCATCTCGGTATTCGCAGTAGCTAATGTGTGATAGTACACACCAAGATATAGCCACCCTTTCTCTTTGATATCCGACTCCATTTTTTGAACAATTTCGTCGTCACCGGCTGCTGAATTAGCAGCATGTTGAACCTGAAGCTGATAATCACGCGCAGCAGTCTGGATCGCGCTTTCAACATCTGGCAGCTCACCGTCCCCGGAACGCATTTTTGCCATATATGCTGCATTAAACTGTTCTGCAGCAGTCTTCATTTTTCCCCACAACGTGTCCGTTGCTTGTTGCTGAACGCTGTAGACGGAATCCGCATAACCGCTAGCGAAGATAGAAGTCCATCCTGCTGGACGTTGTGGCAGCGAAACGGTCCCACATACAGCTGAGCCGTTGTTTACAGATATCGAATATGTGCTATCACCTGTTTGGTATTGCATTCTGGCGTTATTCTCATAATGTTGGCCAGAAGCCTCCATTTGAGCAATCCCCTGATTTACACCCAAAGCACAAAGGTTTGTTTCAAACATCCCTTTTGCAACAGACGCCATTTCTGGCATAACAGGGGCTATATAGACAGCTTTACCACTCGCTAATTCCGAAGCAGTTTTGTCTGCAATAACATTGGCAGATCCTACGCCAATGATTGAACCGCACCATAGAAAAAGCAGCTGTGCCACAGACCAACCGACAACGGTAGGTACAAGCAACAACCACCCAAAAGTCGTTTTAACAATTTTGAATGCGTTGTTGCCATCACCCTCAATAAAACTTCCCAACTGACCTGCCTGGTGAAGTTTCTTAATGCTGATTATCCCCATATAGACGAGGGCAAGAATCGCTATAACTTCGTTGACAGTGAAGAAAACGTTATTAAGCAAGCCATCGCCGGAAGGGCTAAACGGATTATTAACTACCTCACCAAATACGGTATGTAACATTTGACGCGATAGGTCACCTGAACGTTTAGCCGCTTCAGTTATGCCATCAATCCCCAAATCCGCTGAATATGAAGGCGACGCCACAACGAAAAGAGATAGAAGCAACCTTTTTAATTTACTCATGTGGCCCCCGCTCTTGACCAGCCTGCGAAAAATTAAATGTATTACGCACTCCCCCATCATTAAGGAAATAACGTAACGTACCTTGCTCTGCATCAGAGTGAGCCTGGTTTCGTAACTGCCACCCCATAAACTCACATGTGAGAGCCTTAATGAAAGCAAAGATCCCCGCAGCAAACAGGACGCCACAGGTGAGAGTTGCTCTTAACAAGCTCATGTTCGGTGAGCCATTTAGAAGCAATCTGGCATAACCAGACGTTAAAAAAAGCAGAATGAGGACTAATGCAAAAAAACAACAAAGCCAGTATTTCTTGTATAAACTGGCCTTATCCAACAATTCTGAAATAGGTCTATTGCTCCGTTTCATAACTTCGGCGAACGGCTGATTTGCATCAGAATCAACAGGTGGGCCATCAAGGTTTTTTATTTGCTTCTTAACGAATGAAGCCCGCTGAAAGAGCAGGCTGAATGTTTGCTTTACTGACGCGATAATAAAATATATATCGCTGATGCCTGTAATATAATATATCGTTCGTTTAGCCTTCCCTTCCGGGAGGTCATTGACGCCTGTTACAACATCAAGGCCTTTTTTTAATTTCCCTGATTTGGCTGTGTCTTTATCCCCTGTTTTATTTTCGTCGGTCATTTTCTGGATACTCCCGCGTTCACACTCTCCAGCTGTGCTGCCAGCATCGGTTTGTATGTTTGATATGCGTCGTTCGCCAGGATCTGGCCAAGCAGCACATTTTGTTTCTCCAGCTGCTGTTTGGTTTTCAGCACTAACCAGTTGTTCAGATTGGCGATATTGATTTGCTCACGCATCAAATCTTCGGTGTTCTTGTTGGTCAACGTCGCCTGGTAAGCAGGGTTGCTGTAACGGCGACCTACTTCGAATTCCTCAAACTCTCTGGCAGACATACGGTTAAGCTGTTTCGCCCTGTTACTGGCCGTCGCCTGGAAATAGGATTCGACTTCCGGCACTTTGCGTGCATCTGCAAGCGCGGCATCAGTGGCCGGGTTCGGTTTGGAGTTGGCGATCATTTCCATCTGAGGTTGTGCGGCCGCGTCGGTGAGCGCCTGGTATTGCTGAATCATGCCCAGGTAAATTCGCCCGCTGGCGCCTTTAACTTCCCCACGACTCAGCTGACGACCAGCACTGCGCAACGCGGTATTTTTCATATAACGCAGCGCCGCATCTGTCTGCTCATCTGTAAACGTCAGATCAGGTGCCTTGCCTTCTTTGCCGGCGCCATAAAGCAACGAGCTCAGCGACGTATCTGCCCGCGGCATGTCAGATACACTTGGGCAGAATGAAGTCCCGCCAAATGCAGCATAATCCGAACTGTCGCAATACTGGCTGTGAACTTCGGCCGTTGAAGAAGCGTCCACGTCGGTTGCGCGTGCCGGCACTTCAAAAATGGCCTTTACATCTTTCGCAGAACTGGCGCTTCCCAGCGTTCGCTGACCGCCAGCGGCCGCAGAGGATACCCCCGCGGCACCACCGCCAATAGACTGCGCACAAATATCATCCGGAACACGGTACTTATCCTGTGCCTGCAGCAGCCGGTCATTACGTTTTTGCTCGACTTCGAACTGTCGGTTAGTTTCAGCCACCTGCTGCATTAATGCTGCCTGGCGATCGCCCTGCTGGCTGATTGCCGTACCAATGTTAATCAGCGTGCCCTGGATGTTACCTAACAGGCCATTAGCTGTGCTCAACGCCGGCATAACCTGCGTTGAGATGGGAATGCTGCTGTTAACGTTGACCGTATAGGCAAATGCTGACTGTACGCTGAAGGCCAGAATTGAAACGGCCATCACTGACCGTTTTGCGTTTCCGATTTTTATCATCTGAATCCCCTTCTCACATCAGAAATGATTTCTTTAGCGAGTTTCATCGCCATAGTTTGTGATTCTTCTTCTGAATCACGCTCACCACCCTGATTGACCACCATTTCATCTATGATACTTGATGCACTTCCCATAGGGAATCTATTTGCTAATACTTCCCTTGCTTGTTTCGTTCCCAGCTCTTCATAAAGCACATCCCTGAGCGCCCTATCTTTTGCAGATGAGTTCAGTGCCCAAAGCAGTTTTGGACCTAATGTGTTTTTCAGAATATGGCAAATCAGACCACGTTTCGTTTTAAAAATACCGAGAAATGCAGTACCACTTCCGTCCGGATAAACCCCTTGCGGAAGCTGTCTGAAACGACGCAGGATATCGGCCGGGATGTTTATCTCTAATTGCTTCAGATACTCTTCATCCCCTTCCGTCAGGCGCATCATAAACAGGCTGTTCATGGTTTTAAGCACGCTCGAAGGCATATGGCTCAGATACTGAGACGAGAACGCAGTACGGACGTTGAATTTACGATCTTCAAGGTCAGCGGTATTCAGCGCATTTTGAATAAAGTCGATGCCGGCAAAGTTATGACACTCATCATAAAAGGTATGTTTAACCTCTTCTGAAAGCTCCCTGATGCGCGCCTGGTGATATGCCCTGTACTGCTCCGGTAAAGCAGGAATGAAGGTTTCTGCTGACTGAGGCAGATAGTAGTTACGCACTGCCATCTGGCGCGCAAAGAGATACATAATGCCGGATTTGAGCTTGCCTGCAGGTGTCGTTCTGTCACCGAGCACGTTTTGCATATCCAGGATCGCAATACGAGTCTCTGGGCTGAAATCATAAACCGTGATCCCAGAGAAAATGGCATAGTCAGCAGCGGCAGCCTGGAAACAACGTGCAACAAAGTTTACTACAGGCTCACTTCCATTGACTTTTACATCCGCATATTGCTTACTAAAACCTTCTTCTTGTAGCTCGCTAATGAAATCGTAAATGGTCGGCACAGCATAACGCTGGGCAACCGTCGCTGCATGGAAATATTTTTTGGCAAACAGCTTATCAACGACTTCCCACCATGTAGCTTTTTCAAACCAGTCTTCACCGAGCTCTGTATCCAGACCAGATACTTTCAGAGCTTCATTAACAACCGGATCGTTAAACTTAAACTTATTTGCGTCAGAATGAGCTTTTGCTTTGTATACTCTTGATACAACTTTACTGACGATTTGGCCAACGCTCATTGCATCTGGCGGCTGGCCAATTGCCGGATCAATACAGAATGCGTTAAGCATCTGCTTTAAGAATACTTCCTCAAACTGCGTCAGATACCTTGAACCTAACTGCGTATCGCAGATGTTAATACAGTGCGATTCGTCATTGTTCAGGGTGATACTGGCAACCAGGTGTCGTAGATCCGCCGGCAATTCAGCCCAAATCAGGTCGGCAATACCTTTCGCACTGTATCCCTTATCAATGATGGTCAGATAAGGCAATTTTTTATCTGCCCGGAAAATCGCGCTCAGGTTAAGACGGTTGGCCAGCACGCTTTTACCGGAACCAGGAACACCGGTGATGACATCGGTAAATTTCTCCTGCAGGGGACTGGCGATTTGATAAGGGAACAGCTTGCCATCGAGCGTGATGAAGTTGATATTGCCTTTACCATGCCAGGGGCTGGCCGGACGTTCAAAAGGTAACATCCGCAAGCCTTCACTCAACGGCGGATAATGCAATGAGCCAGGTGTGGCCGTCGTCAGCCCCGGAACGGATGCAATCAGTGCGCTACCTGGATTACCATACGTCTTGGACACACCTGATACACCCCAGCCTTCAATCGCCTTAGTTAAAGCCGCCAGGTTGCGTTTGGCTTCATCCTTAGTGTCACCCCAGGTGGCAAAGTTGATGGCCATGATAGCCGTTGGATCGGTTTCGCTCTGGGCCCCGACATAATCCATATCACGCGCGATAGTACCGAGTGAGGGAATGAAACGAAGGAAAGAGATGATCACTGATGGCCAGAACAGTGCTTTTTTGCCCCCGCCCATAAAGTCATATTTTATCCGGTACGGGATTTTCCGGTTAATCGCGTTGAATAACTGCTTAAATTTGACAGGGTGAAGTGGTGGCAACTCAAGGGCAACAGAGCCGTAATACTTGCCATCGCAGTAAATCAGGCCACCATCTTCTTCCAGTTCCCCTTCCATGATCTGGATATTCAGCCGCGGCGGCAGCACTGAGTCGATATTGCCTTTCCGTGGAGCGCCATAAACTCGCAGATTTTGGTCAAACGGCGTGCGAGGGTACCAGTTTTCTGATGTTGAGTTCCGGAACAGCATCTGACGCATCATGGCGCCGGCGTGTTTGACATCGAGGACATCAACCAGAAGCCCCATCCCCGACTCATCATCCCCCTGAAGCATACCAATCAGCCGCCACAGCATCGCGTCATGCGTGATCTTCAAACCTTCAAGCTGAAATTCGATTGGGTTCTGACTGAAGCGAGTCTGCGGGATATCCTTCATAACGCCGGCAGCTTTTGCCTGCTCGTTTTTAAGTTCATCCTTCGCAATCATCCCCTTCGAGGTATACAGCACGATGTAAGCGCGTTCACGGCTGTAATGGGCAGCAATTTTTTTTGCGTCATCGGCGATCAGGTCTTTAATGTCTATCTGCAGGCGCTCTATTGCTGCTACCTGCGGTTTATAAACATTATTCAGTTCTTCCTGGTTCTTGGTAAAGTCGCGCTCAAACACCACAGACAGCTTATGGCCACTGTTAATAAAGGAATTCGACAACGAGTTTGAAAGGTGCATGATGAAGTCATTAAACGACTTCTCGTCAAACGATGATTTAGCGCCATGAACCTCAATAACGGTAAGAAAATCGTTGTTCTTCGTAGTCAGAATGTACGGAGCCCTGATTTCAGGATGCTCAACGCGATCCTGCGACGTAAGCCCTACAACCGTTGTCAAATCACAGTATTTTAACGAGTCATTTGACGTAAGATTGCGTGAGATACCTTCGATCACATCCTCAAAGAAAGAAATCATTTAAAACCTCTCTTACCCTTGTAAATTTCATTCCAGTCACTTACATCCGGCAATTCGTCTGACTCTGCGACAGAAGTGA
This sequence comes from Citrobacter sp. RHBSTW-00671, assembly GCF_014103415.1. Taxonomy (NCBI): domain Bacteria; kingdom Pseudomonadati; phylum Pseudomonadota; class Gammaproteobacteria; order Enterobacterales; family Enterobacteriaceae; genus Citrobacter; species Citrobacter sp. RHBSTW-00671. Next base: position 62,288 of record NZ_JABXPR010000006.1, on the reverse strand, counting down.
CAAACTCATCGTCAAAATTCATGGGAAGTAACTGATGGTGTTTTTTTATCAGGTGCAGTAAATCGTATCCATCATCACTGCCGGTTTCGTTTAGAACTACGTCAGTTGTGCTGAGCAATATCTGTTTAAGTTTCTGTGCCTTTTCACGGTAAGAATCGTCCGTTGACTTTTCCGCTTTTGCAATTGAACGAAACAACAGGCTGTAGAGTTTTCGGTTTGTATTTCTCTTCAGCAAAAGTCCGGTTTGAGTCTCTAGTTTCATTTTCTCCGGGTGTTCGAGCGACAGGCATACAGAGCAAAGCATTCTCTCTTTCTGTCCATCTTCTGCGAGGGAGAAAACATCTTTGCTCTTTATCCCGCACACATGGCATCTGGCAGGTTGTTCATTCCTGGTGAGCTTAAAATCTTTCATGGGGGAACTCCGGTATTGGCCCCGCAAGGCGGGGCCGAAAGGACATTACAGGGTTGCGTCAACGCCAACGGTTGAACCAACAGAAGAGATCCATGCGGTCAGGCCGACCAGACAGGCTCCAACAACCATTGACCAAAAGATGAAGCCGCCACTGATATCTTTCCCGCGTTTGTTTTTGAGCCACAGAGCTACAAGACCTACGATGAAGCACACAACACCAACCACTTTACCAGCGGTAATCAGACCAGGCTGGGTACTGGCCATACCTTCCGTGAAGGTATTGATCTTTTCCCAGATAGTCGTTTCAGCTGCAGCCTCTTTGCTCAGTAATGCCAGGGGCAATACCACTAACGATTTTGCTACCGTTCCGCGCAGCTGATACGCTGCGATGGATGCAGATAACGCCTTGTCTTTGATAAATTTAACAATTTTCATAAAGTATCCTTTTTGATTACCAGTGAATGTTTAATGTGCTCTGCAACGCATCGAGCGTTTGTGTATCGAACATCAGAAGTAGTCCACATACAATTTTCACAATGGATGCCCCTCTCGTGCCCGAAGCTGACAGCTCCGTATGGCCCTCAAGGTAAGAGTCTTTCAACCCCTTAATACCCCTGTAAAAAAAGTATGCACCGAGAATTCTAACAATCCCCAGCACTGCGTTGACTGCTGCGGCTCCCATGCCAAACGTAGATTCGCTCGCATAACTGACGGGTCCGAAACTGACATCGCCAAATCCTAAAGTGGCACCGCCTGAGTTCATCTGTGCTTTCAGCGTGATGAGGCATACACAGAAGATGATCCCGGCAAAAATTCTGCCAACTTCAACACCTTTGGTAGAATGCCTGGCCTGCTTCCGCAGGCTCATCAGATATCCAATAACACCAATGATCCCAACGATTGCAGCGACACCTATGATTAGCCTTGTCAGCGGTTCCTGACCACCGTTAGCAACCTGAATTAATACCGATTCTAAATCCATAGTTTCGCCTTTTTAGGTCCTGATTAGCGGATTAGGCCTTTACTTGTTGTAACGATTCTATTTTCAGTATCGATACCCGTAATGGTGACTCCGCCAAGTTGACTTCCGACCTTCACAGCATACGTCTGGTTTTTGTATTTTACCCAAGCAAGATCGCCAGATAAATCATTAATTGAAAAACCTCTCAACAAAGGTAATGCCTGTGACGTTGAACCGGAAATTGTTCCACTCTGATTACCAAATGAAGGCCCATAACCAGCGGCTTTCATTTTCAGTTCCTGAACCTGATTGTTCAGATTTTTAATTTGTTCATTAGCGCTTTGTAACTGACTGGAAAGGATCATCATTCCATTTTTAGAAGTTGATTCTATCGCGTCCAGCCGTTCCTTTTGCTGCAGCAGAATCCCGGAAATCTGCTCGCGGAAGTCACCAGAATCCTGCCCGGCAGGGGCAGACTGTACGCGCGGACGTTGCGCTGAAGACTGGATCGCCCCATTCCCCGTCGCTGGCGCAGTATCACTATCGGAGCCCCCAAACAACCAGACTAAAAGCAGGATAGTGATGACAGCGATACCACCAATCCATGCATAGTCACTGATATTAAGCGGCTTTTTGCTCGCTTTTGCTGCTGGCGTCACTGTCGGTTTTGGCTTTTCAGCAGGCTTAGCAGACACCGGTTCCTGGGCAGGAGCTGCTTCGTTTTTATTGTCATCTTCAAACAGATTCATTATCAATCTCCTTAACGGTAATACGGGTTACTGGAGCCATACCCGTAGCCGGGGTAGCTTGGAAAGTTTTGCTGAGGGTAATTAGGAGCCGGAGGCTGAGGCATCTGCTGAGGTTGCACACTAGAAAGTGTCGGAGTTGCTTGCTGCTGCGCCTGCTCTGCAGAAGCATTTTCCATATTCTCGCCACAGTCGCTTTCATACACCGGCGCGACAAACTGGATGCCTATGAGTTGGTTACGATCAACCGTAACCTGCTTCACCGGCAGGCGGGCTGCATCGTCGGCCAGGACACGCCCTGCCTGCTCACCCATCCCGCCAATAATGGTACCGGCAACCGCTTTGCCATCAGGTGTACCAGTTGAACGATATGCGTTCCCGCCGTCAGTGATAATCATCTGCGAATTGCTGTCCGCATACAGCTGACCAGTTCGGCCTAATCCGTTAGCGACAGCCGGCAGAATAATACGGCTGAACCAGCGGTTATTTACATTTGAGGAAACGGCCGCGCGCAACGAGTCGGAAGCCACGCCATACGCATCGACCTTACACTGCACTCCGTTCAGCTCCATGCCGGTGAAGTGAATTCGAATACCATCGCCGGCAAGACGGTTTTGGCCAGAATAGAATTTGGCGCCGGCCTGCGCTCCAGTTGGAACATGGGCAATAGCAATACTGTTCTGATCGTCACTGTCCATCGCCGTATCCATTACTGCCGGCACAAGCGTGTAAGCCGATACAAGTCGGGCTCCTTTATCTTTGACCTTATTCTTCGCCCCCTGTTGTTTTTCAGCATCCGGCTTTTTGTTCTGCGGATAGACCGAATCGGTCCACCCTGAGAAAGTCCCGCCGTTCTTGTCATTTCCCTCAGCTCCCAGAGAGGTTGCAAGTGCAACACCCGTGACAACCGGTGTTCTGGCCTGGTCTATTTTCTGCAGTAACGTAGCCACCGCTTTAGCCTGACGCTCACGCTCTTTCTGCTCAGCATCATTAGCCTTACTGTTATCGCCCGACGGTTTTGCTGACGATTCCCACGAATATTTTGGTGGTGGTGCTTTGGTGCCGTAATCAACGGCCACCGGGTTACTGGCTGACAACGTGGATATGAAGCTATCCCCCGTGAGCGCCGCTTTCTCTGAATTATCAGCATTCCACTCATTCAGCAGCTTGTTGTATTGGGGATCATTAGCTTTTTCCCTGCCAGTTTTCCCTTCCAGCCCCTGGGCTTTCACCTGCGACCCTCCCGTTGCCGGCTCATCTGATGAGCCAAACAACCAGTACCCTCCCAGAAGCGCCACCACTGCAGCAGCACCACCGACGTAGAGCATCATTTTTCTGGTTTCTTTACCTTTATCTGTAGCCATCGTCGTTCCCCTTAATTCAGCTCAACTTCAACGTCACGCGCCTGACCATTAACAGAAAAAGTCAGCACTGGTGTTGCCGGCAGCACGTAAACATGTGTGCCATCGATAGCGGAAAGCGTTTTTTCAAACTCATCCTGCAGCTGCATGTTACTTCTGACGTAGAGCTCATCACCGATCTGCCAGACTTTGGTACTCCCTGGCGCGTTTTTAAGTTTCAACCGCTGAGCATCTTCAGGCGGGATGCCATCGAGCACGCTCTGCAGCTGCTTGTCATACAGTGAGATTTTTTTCTCAGGCGTAGCGGTATAAACCGGTGTGTCAGGACTGCGCTTCGGGATACGGAGATCCAGACGATAATCAACATCAACGGTTTTTGATTTAACGGAGGGTTCTGCCCCCTTCACGTTAATAATGACCGGCGTGGCCAGCCCCTTCAGAAGCACTGTGATGTTCCCGCTGGCATAGGCATTGGTAGGCTGGATTGTGAATACCGCCGATCCTGGAATATAGCCAACACACAGTTCACCACCAGAAGCACAGGGACTCGAATTATATGGAGGGGCACCTAATACCCAGGGGTGTCCGGTTGCATCTGAAAACGTCACTGTCGTTGCCTGGTTTGGAAATACCCGTACCTGCGGAATGGATGCACCAGCTGACAGTGATACCGTCTGGCTTGAAATTCGTGGGATCGGCGTTAATGGTGAGGTTTTGGCCGCCGCGCTCATATCTTCCATTGCGCTGCGGGCAGACCGCACCTGACCAGGGGTAATAGGCTGGATCTGCTGCAGAACAGGTGCAGGTAACTCTTCCAGTGTCTGCGGATTAACATGAGTAACCTGCTGCTGTGGTGGAGGAATCTGCGGCATGGGTGCAGGAGGCAGTGCAGTAGTTGGCTGCTGTTGGGGCTGTGCCTGTGGTTGTTGGCCTTGCGCCTGCTGCTGACCTTGTTCCTGTGCTGTTTGCTGTGGTGGCTGTTGCACCTGTGACTGCTGATTTACGGGCAACCCGGAACTGGCCTGCTGCCATTGAGCAATATCACCACCAGGCACAGCTGGCGCCGTTTGCTGCGGCGCTCCATTACCAGTCGGTGCATCAGCTGCAGATACAGAATTTGCCGAAAACAGTGCGGCCATAAGTACAGTTAACAGTTTAATCTTCATGATTGACCTCAGTAGTTCCGGGGTTTGAGAATGGCCTGCGCTACTTGAATACCCCGTGGATCTTCGTCTTCTTTGACGCGGCGTACCTGAACCATCAAATCGTAAGGTTGTGGTCTGTAGTCCTGAGCCTGACCAACAAGCTGAACAGTCACCGGAATACGGTATTGCCAGGCATAGGTTTTGGTGCCACGGATAAGACCTTCCGTGATCAGGGTTCCTGGTGTTGTGGAAAGTTTTACGTTCAGACGTTTTTCACTGATATCTTTCAGCAGTCCACTATCGGTCAGCGCTTTACGGAAACTAACGTACCCCTCAGCGCTAAAATCGCCACGGACGCTGGTTAATTGGTTTTCGTAATTCACAAAGTTCAGCGAAAGCGATTTGATCATTGTACGGTTGGCAAAGTCCATCACCTCTTCCGCTGTGTAAGCCGGTTCATCGGTTGGGTGTACTTCCGTGATCATGCCCCCATTCGTTGCAATATATTTGGTTTTTTTCTGGTGAAGCCAGTAACCCTGAAGACCGATGATAATGATTGCGACTAATATGATTAGCGTCTGAATCAAAATTACTTTTAAACCATGTTTCGATACGATTTCTTGCACCGTTCGGTTACTCTCTTCAGCAAGAGCTGGAGCAAGGGCGTTGCTGTCATCATCAACGACTGAGTTTTGATCCGAGTCAGTTTGATCCATAATATTTTCACCATTTTGTGTTTTCATAGAGTTTCTCTTTTCAAAAGTTTGTGTTAGAAAATCACGCAGATCGTTAATGAACAATGAGGTATACATGAGCGAACATAATGATTACGAATCCTGTGCAGTTATCATGTGCGAACGACGAAAAGCCACCGCCGTTTTGCGCAAAATTCCGCCAGAAAACCTTGAGCAACTCATTAATATGTGGTCCGACATTGCACAGGGAATGATCGAGAAATTTAAGGAAGAACAGAAGGCCACTGAAGAGAAAGCCGCAGCCACAAAGCGGTTCATGGAAGAACACAATATTACGGCTGATGAAGCTCTCCAGATCTTCGAAAATCTCTTTGGTCCGTCCACGAAAAGTAAATCCACTTTTGGAAAAGTGAAGTACCGGATCGAAGTTGATGGAAAGTCCATAACCTGGACAGGAAAAGGTCGCCGACCTGCAGCGTTTGCCGAGATGAGCGACGATGAGCTCAAAAAATATGAAATCAGCTGAAGACTGGCTGCATACTGTCAGACGTTTCATGAATGAAGATTCGCTTGATACGTATGTAGACTCAAAACGTGATGTTCTACCTGCCACAGAATTTATGCGTTTACTAACCGCGGCGGAACACCGCCGCGTTGAAATACGAACCGGCAAGCTATTCGATAAAATCCCGAAAGGACTCTTCCGGTAGTTACAAATGGAACGGGAATGCATCACTGTTTGCATCCTCACCACTTCCACTCGCAGCTGCCGGATTGTTTAATTGCACATTCTTAGAAGATGCGTTGGGCAGGATACCTGACGTATCTGGCAGTCGGGATGAAATCGTTGACCACGGGTCCAGCGTCCTATTAGTCAGGCTCCCCCACTTCTCATTAATCTTCGATTTAACCGTATTGCATACCTCATCCTTCACCTTATCAATGATGTCGCTGATAGACGGAAACTGATGGATTTTTAGTGATACCGATAGCGACCCCAGGCACTGTCCGAGAGAATCAGATGTACTGGATTCACTTTTAGCGGCGTTGTTAATCCGTTCAACCTCCTGTTTATAGGCAGCATCAGCACCAGCTTTTGCCAGTTCGTATGCTGCACAGGTCTGTGTGGCTGCAAATGAGCTCACAGAAATGCAGGAAAACCCTACTGCTACGAGTAGGGTTTTTGTTTTATGGCCGAGGCGCTGACTTTGCGACTGGTGCATGAGTCTGTTCTCTCCTTTCATCATCTTTTCTTTTTGCAGCATTAGAAGGATGAAAAAGCTGCTTCATTACTGTTTTGTTTTTTACCTCATCTGAGGCCGGTTGTAAATGCTGAGGCTGTTTTTCATTTGCAATTGTGTTTTTGTAAAGCAGGTTTTTACCTCCCTGATCAACATGGCCGTATCCGTGCAAAACAATTCCACTTTCAGAATTTTTATTGATTGCTGAAAGTGTCATATACGTTTTCCAGTTTCCATCTTTATCAATACGCTTGTTCACTTTACCAATTACGCTATGGTACTCGCCAGATTCCTTATCCTTTGCGATCCCCTGCATGAATCCTTTACGAGACTCAACAAGGTAATAATCAGGTCGTTCGCCTTTTTTATGCGGTGCGACCAGCAAAGGTGTACCCGCGGTTTTTGACTCTTGAGGGAGTTTATAGCCTGTGGGTTTTGTCATGCTTTCAGGAGCTGGCTTACCATTCGGCAGGAACCAATACAGTTCTTTTTCAGGCACGGCCTCACGGCTGAGATCAACACCGGTAATCTGCTGAATTGTTGTGCGGAGCTTCTGGAAGGTTGCAGCATCATACGGAACCAGTTCAGAAGGTTTATAGGCCTGTTCATTCCCTGCTGTTGGCTGTGGGTATACAGGTTTTACTTCCCACTCATTACGTTTGGTCTGGATAGTTTCATAACGAACGATCTTGTTGCTTTCATCACGGACAGGTGCATTCACCTCAACATCCACAAATCCCAGCTTTCTGACCGTAACAAGACGTTCGGTGTCTACACCAGCATCTTTAACCGCTCTCTCAAGGTCTTTCCCCCAGAGTGTCTTCTCTCCATGTTCATTTTTGAGGGTGACAAAGTAGTTCATGGATTCATCATCTTTCCACTCATACTTAGCACGTCCATGCGCGACGATAACGCCTTTCTCCCAGGATTCACCCGCAGCTTTATCTTCCTTTTGAGTATCAGATGCATTCTGCTTCTTCGGTTGTACAGAGGCCGATTCTTCCCAGCGCATTCCATTTTGCTGAACTGATGAATTTGCCTTTTCGTTTACCCCTTCCTGCTTATTCGCTTTTGAATCAGCAACATTTTCTTTTGCCGTTTCTTTTGCTGTTTCATTTGCTTTTTTGAGTTCGAGCAATTTAACCCTTTGTTCTGGGTTAGTCAGTTTCACCTCAATGTTGTATTCACTGATAAGGTTAAACACTCGCTCTTTAAATTCGTCACTGCCGGTGATTTCAATACCACGATGATGTTGCTTATCCGCGGTAAGAACGGCCGCCAGGATCATCTCGTCACTCTGGCTGGCTTCAGGGGTAGCCATACGCAGATGTGAGCCGTAATCGTAAAACGCATCCTGCCCATCAAGCGTATACGCCGTATAGTCTTTCTCTGCTCTGTACCCAAACCGGGCAATTAACCCTTCCAGGTCTATACGTTCTTTTGGGGGCGTTTCTGCATTATCGTTGGTTGCCCAGCGTATGCCGTTTTCCAGTTCTTCGTTTGTTTTTTTCTTCTTCTCCTCGGTTTCATTTTCAGCCGGGGCGGTATTAGCTACAGGTTCGCTGGGCGCTATCCCTTCAGGCTTTTGCTGAGCGGTGTCAGTTGTTTCACCGCCAAAGGCCATCATAGCGGCATACGCCTCAAGATCACTGGCGCTATTACTCTTTTCATCATCACCGTCTCGATCTGTTGGTGCGGCGTATTCCGGTTCAGCAGCTGCAGGGGCGCTGGCCACCGGCGCGGTTTCCTCCGGTTCGGCAGCTGCGGGGGCGCTGGCCACCGGCGCGGTTTCCTCCGGTTCGGCAGCTGCGGGGGCGCTGGCCACCGGTGCGGTTTCCTCCGGTTCGGCAGCTGCGGGGGCGCTGGCCACCGGTGCGGTTTCCTCCGGTTCGGCAGCTGCGGGAGCGCTGGCCACCGGCGCGGCTTCCTCCGGTTCGGCAGCTGCAGGGGCGCTGGCCACCGGCGCGGCTTCCACCGGTTCAGCAGCTGCAGGGGCGCTGGCCACCGGCGCGGCATTTTCAGGGGCTGCAACGGCAGCGCTGTCAGTCGAGCTGTGATTAACGTCAGTAATGTTCGGGTTATCAGTCGGCATAGTGTCTACCCTGTTTATTTGATTAATGGCTCCTTCTACCTGCAATCTGACTTGCTCCAGCCCTTCAGAGACATGCAAATCGTTGTAGTCTGTAAGCCCTTCTTTCGGGTTGCTAAAGGCAGGGACCAGAACATGGCCGGCAGTCAGCTCTGCAGCTTCTGTCGCTTTTTCTAGTCCAACGTTCTCGTCTTTATAAATGTCATTGTCAGCAAGGAAGTAATGAGTGCTGTTTGGAAAGGCGTCTTTCAGGCGGCCAGCAACTTCCACCATGTTGCCGGCATTAACCGTCATGATCACAGGCTGATTGATGGCTTCGCTGATACTGGCTGCTGTCGCATATCCCTCGGCATAAAGCAGGTTGTCACCATCCTTCAGTTGGCCACCCACAACGAAAAAACTCCCCCATGCCTGGCCGTCTTTTTCAAGGTGTTTACTACCGTCGGACCAGATGCGCTCAAGGGTCCTGAACTCGCCATCAGCATTAAACAGGGGGATCACAACGTTGCCCCGCTCATCAGCTTTAAGGCCGTTAGCGGCAATGACCTGTTTGTTTTTCAGGTATGCCAGATCTCCCGTGGCATCCGGAAGCCGGTTATATTCTTCCATCAACCGGTTAGCGGTCTGATCAAACTTATCCGCTTGCGCTGCAGCTCTTTGTTCACGCCTTGCCGCAGCATCAGCACGGAGCATGGCCATTTGTTCAGGGTTAGGGGCTGCGCCGGTAGATACCCATTTCTGAATTTCACCACCGTTCTTATAGTCCCTGTACCACCCTGCAGGCCGGCCATCCAGGAAAGCGGCATACACCCCCTTTCTTGAACCAGCTTTACCGTCCACTGTATCGACATAATGCTTCTGGCCATCGAACTCTATGGGGTCTTTGATAATGGCACCGCGCTCTTCAAGCCACGCCGTAAATTCATCTTCAATGGCCTGAATATCCAGGGGCGGTTCTTCGATCACCTTATTGGGGTCAAAAATCCACTCTTTCAGCCGGCTCAGGTTGGCCCCCGGCTGTGCATACCACACCTTTTCTTCCTTCACGTAGTCCAGAGCATTACTGCCATCAGCCAGTTTGCCGGCCGCACGTATTGCACGTTGGAGATCGTCAAAGGGAATACTCAGACGGGTTCTTTCAGTTGCAATTTCAGGTTTCGCCATACTGTCTACCCCTGTAGTTATGTGTTATCGCTGAGAGCGCCGGTACCACCACGGCCGCCCGGTAAGTTTTTTCCCGCGGATAACCCGGAGAATGACCTGGTACAGCACCGGTAACGTGTAGCCCATCATGGCCAGCAGAAAGTAAAAGAGAACCACACAGGTGCAGATAACAAAGGTTTTTACTGACGGGAACGGAAACCAGATGAAGTACACAAGAAACGAGATAACAGGCACACCAAAAACCGTCAGTGGCCGGCCGGCATAACGCCATTTGTTAATGTCCATACTTGCCCTCTTTTAACGCCAGATAGTCCATATATCCTGCGACCTCGATGACTTCCGCTTCGTCGATCAAACCTTCCTGGTGCATTACCCAGGCGTTCTGAATCAGACTGCGGTTTTCAGCGATCAACAGGTCGTCGATGTAGCGGCCCCACTTGCTGTAATCAACGTCATAGAGTTTGCGGCGCAGGCTGTTATCAATGACGAGATATTCACGGACAGCCTTGCGCCGGCCATCTTTTGTTTTAAGCAAGCGTTGCACGATGATGTACGAAAGGATACTCAGCAGGTCAAAGGCGGCAGCTTCACGCATTTCCGGCGGATAGTTCTGCAATGATCGGGAAATGGCCTCTCCGACCGTTTTGACGTGCAGTGTTCCGAGACAAAAATGGCCTGATTTACCTGCCAGCACAGCAGCTTCAAATGACAGGCGGTTAAGGAGCTCACCAACCCCCATAATCTTCGGAGAACGACGTAACCCGGAGAGAGTGATAAAATTGTGGAAGGAATCTATATCACGCCCAATCTGTGACTGTGCCGGCGCCGGCGCAATCCAGTCTCTACTTCCCAGGCGATATTCGATGGGATCTTCAACCGTGATGATTTTCCGGTCCTGGTACGTTTCACCGCAATACTGGAAGATGCTGGCCATCAGGGTTGACTTACCCGATCCCGTTTCACCGCAAATCAGTCCGAGGCCGGAAGCCGGCAACAGAGAATTAAACAGCTCAGGCTCAATGCCCATTTGTTTAAGCTGAGGAATAAACTCATTCAGAACACGGAGTGTCAGAGACATTGCCGCTTCTGTTTTATAAATATCGGCCTGAGTGAAGTTCGCACGGAACCGGCGCGTTTCGCCGCGGCCGAGTCCAATCGTGCCCGCTTCATCACCTCGTAGCTGGATAGCGGTATTAACAACCGCAGCGCTTTTCAGTATCCCTTTGATCTCCTGCCCGAACACCTTATCAACGGTGCGTTCCAGCTCCAGGGTGTCGATTGGGTAATCTGTCATGGGCAGCTGGCGCCCATGACGTTCTACCCAGATCTTATCCCCACCCTGCAACAAGATATCGGACACTTCATTGTTAGAGCAGTGTACGAGAAAACGTTCCAGCGTCTGTGGCGTCAGCGTTGGACCAAAATTGAATGCTTCCATCTACTGCCCCTCAACGTATGGTCGGTTTCCAGCTGCGTTTGTTGATGTCAAACTCAGCTTGCTGCTTCATACGTTTCGTTTTATCACCCAGCATGAGACGGTTTTTATCCCCTGTAACTGTTTGCTGCTGCTGTGTGATAACTGGAGCCTTTATCATGCCCTGCTGCAGTAGCGTGCTGTAGCGCAACATGCCGGTGTAATCCCGTGTGAGGCGATTGAAATTAGCAGTGAATATCTCATCAGCTTTTTGGCGGCCGTCAGACCAGCCCAGCGCGACAGCCTTTTTCCAGATATCACGTTGTTTGCCGTCTTTCGGCATCGCCGCCGGTTCAGGCAATTCGATCCGCTGCGCCATCAATCCGGTCAGAAGATAGCTTTTCCAGGTCGGTGGGTTACTGACAAAGCGTGCCGGCACAACAATGTCGTAGGCACGGTTGGCCGTTCGGATTTGCTCATTGGTAATGTGTGCAACGTCTTTAGCTTCAGCAATGACCGGTGGCAGGTAGCCTTCAGAAGAGATCAGCGGCTGGAACGAATACATGTAATCAAGGTTGCTGCGCTGATTTTCCAGCGCGGCGCGAATTTCTTTAGCGCGTTCTGCCTTACCGCCGCGAAATCCTATGGTGTGCGCTGCGTCGTTTAGCATACTGCCAGTAACATCGGCCTCATCGTCACTTTGGCTTGGCGGGTCCATGTAGTAATCCAGGCCTTTAACATCGGAGTCGTCCGCGCGTGCAACGTTCGCAGCAAGCAGCGGTAACGTCAAAAGCACGATCAGTTTAAGTTTCATGGGCGGGTCCCTCTGAGGAATGAACCTTTCTTCGATGGTGTGAGGTAAAGCAGCTGCAGTTCACCGGGTTTCTGGTTGATGGTGGCACGGTACTGCGTTTGTTGTCGGATCAGGGTCAGCAACTGTTCAAACGTAACCTTCGAACCACCAACATCGATATTGAGTGGAAGCGGTAACTTGATCCCCTGACTGGTGAATTGAAGGCCACGCTGTTTAGCCAGTTGCTCCAGTAATTCGTAAGCATCACCCTGCCAGCTCACACGAACATACTGACTGTTTGCATTGATAATGGTAGGGAATTTGTAACGGGTCCTGTTAATGGCTCCAGCCTGGTAAAGCTCATCCTGTGCGAGTTTTATCTTAATGGCTTGCTCACGCAATTCCTGATCTACCAGCTGCTGTGCAGAGATTTGTTTTTCCTTTTCGCTTTGAGAGGCACAACCGGCAAGAGCTAACAAAGAAACGGCCGCGAGGACCGTTTGCATTTTGATTTTCATTTCTTACTCCATTTTACTTCGGATTGAATTTGTCGTCGCTTTCACTTCTTAATTGCATTTCATTTTTACTATTATTTTGCTCACGAATCAAACGATGTTTCTCGTTTTGAGCATACGCCTGCTGAGCGGCATCTGTGAAGGTAATGCCCTGCGCGACAGGGTGATTGTGGTTCACAGCTGCATCGACGATACGATTACAGCACAGTTCCTTAAACTCGCCGTCACCATCAACACGAACAGATTTGGCTTTACCAGCAATCGTTAATGCAATTGCAAGGTCAGCCGTTTTCTCTTTGTCGATTCCATTACTTTCTGTCAGCACAATGTGACCACGATCAGCCGCTACTGGTTTACCGTCGCGCTCAAAGATAACAGTACCGTCTTTCAAAAGCCGTGGCTTGACACCATGACGTGCTGAGGCCATTACGGCCACATCATCACGATCATGACTGGTGATGGCGTTAAAGGTACGGTTGAACCCGATCTGCTCAACCAGCTGCTGTTTATACTTCTCCTTCTTCCTGGAGGAATAGGCAAAGCCCCTCATTTGGCTGAGCGCTGCCTTATCACCCTTCAGTGCTTCCTGTTCGACCCACTCTCGGTAAGAAAGCCGTGGGTTAGCCGCCCTGAAACCGTTGCGTTCTTCACGCAAGCTAAGACGCAGATTGGCAACCGCCTGCAGGCGTTTGAACTCTGCCAGGTTGTACATCAGCTTTCTGGTATGAGGATCTGAAACAGAATGCCGGACGTTATTTTTCACCAACCGGGTATGTTGGGCAATTTTCCGGTATTCATCGGCGATGCGATCTTTATCCGGAGAATATATCGGTAAATTGTTCCGGTAGGCGCGATAGCGACCCTTGAGAAGCATTCTTTCTTCTGCGCGCTCAATTTTACGCTGCAGACGTTTATTGGCATCTCGACGATAAGCACCAGGGGTATATGCAGTTTTAAATACCGATACTTTGGCCGGTTCAATATGTGAAGGCTGGTATTCACCAAAGCGCTCTTCCATCGACTTCAGGGTATATTGTGCCTTGTTAAATACCAGACTCGCCTTAACAGCCGTCTTCTGGTTTTGATGTTCGTGGGTAATTACGTAGCCCTTTTTCCCCTGTGCTTTTTCGACACGAAGACCGATGCCTGCAAATGTCTTATGCACATCATCCCAGCTTTTGGCTTCACGAAGCCCAGCTGAAACATGGATCAAGTTTTGACGACTACCGCCTACCTGTTCATCACCAACGATATAGCGATAGAGCGTTTCAACACCCTCTTTATTCTCCATCTTGTTGATGCGATCGAGTGAGCGCCAGTTGCCTCGCTCTTTCTTGCTGTGAGGGTTCCGGACAATCTGTTGACGGTCATTAACCACATATGCACCGTTTGAATGGGACCAACCATTCTTCAATTCCAGTAAGCGGCACGCCTGGTGAAGTGTGTCTTTGGTAAAGCTCGATGAGGCTGCTTTATATGTCTGGGGATTGATGCGGTTGACAGCAACATGCACATGCAGGTTATCTGTATCCCGGTGGATGGCAGCAACATACTGGTGATCGGACATGCCCATCGATGCCAGTGTAAACTTCACTGAATCGAAAACCTGATCATCATTCGGCTTTTCATAGTCAGGCCATGAGAGAACATAGTGCATAACTGGATCTTTACAGCGTGTGCTTTGCTGAGAAACTGAATTCATTTCCTGTGCTGCACCATCGAGCGAGAAGGTATTGTACTGGCAGGTAACATCACCAACCACAACTCGCTGTACACCTGGCTCAACATCCACCGGTGTGCTGATCACTTTCTGCTTACGGGTCAGGTAATTGTTTAACCCTTCGAACATATCCGATTTAACAGCTAAAGCAGTCTCAGGAGTAGGCTGAACTGTATCAGTCAACTCCTGAGACGGCTTGTCTGCCATGTACTTAATCAGCTGACCAAAGCTGGACTTTTTGTCCCTTCGGCCCTCAATGATTTTAGGTATCACCATCCATCTCCTGTTGCAGTTTCTGTGCGGCCTTTTTGACCTCGATCAGAATCTCTGAATACTCCTTGCTATGAACCCCGGCACCTTCGTTAAACAGATGTTTTTGAAGGGCTGTTATCTTTACAAGAGCGGCAAGTGCATTGTAATTACCTTTCGATTGAATGCGCTTTCCAAGCCCAGATTTGATAAGATATTGACTAAGACTAAGCCCTGCTTCATGGGCCTTATTGGACAATGCATCTTTAATTTCTGCTGTGCAGCGGAAATGGATTTGTGCATCTGTTTTTCGTGACTCACTACGACTCATCTAATAGCTAACCTCGTTAGGGGGTGTCGGGGCTTGCCCTGACCAAGACGTTTTTGCGTCACTGCCGGCGTGCCGGCGGTGTACCAAAAACACATCTTGTCCCGTACTTAAATACCTCATTGAATTCTACCATCGGCGAGGTTTGAAAGCCAGCAGCGAAGGGCCTGGCAGGCAGAGCAATTGAATCGTGCCGGGCATCATGTAAAATCACCCGAATAGCCTGGGTCGATTTTCTCCGGTTCGGCATGGCGATTTTGACATTATTGGGAGGGCATATGCCTGCAAAAAAGAAAGCATTTTATAGCAGTGAGGACATCGGAAAATTCAAAAGCATTCTCGACGACTTGCCTGATGTGACGTCGGAAAGGCTTGAGAAAAAGCACGTACTCGACGAGCTTAAGTCTGACATTAAGAAGCTGAAAGATTCGAAAGGATATGAAGATAAAGAGATACTGAAATTCCTCAACGATGCGGGTTTTTCAGACGTTACATTACGTGATATCAAGGACATTACTGCCGGACGAGTTGGAAAAAAAAGAACCAGCAACAGCCGAAAAAAAATCACTGGAGTTGACGAAGAGCAGCGCACACAAAATAGCTCTACCGCTCAGAATCCTGACGCTTCAGGTCCGCAGTATTAACCTTCACCTTTCACATATAGCATCCCACATTATGATATAGCTCCCGGCCTGTCAGGCCGGGCATGGGTGCTGCCTGTTCGTGTAATTGTGCGTGCATACTTGTCACCGTTCCGGTGACAAGGGCACTCATTGGCCGGAAAAAAATTTTCCGGTTCCGCTGCGATGCAGCGCTCAATGGTGCGCACGTTCAGGGCCACGATCCGCCCTTGATCCCGATAAATTTACAGGGAAAGGAGTCCGGGCAAGGATATTAAAAAGGGGCGCATACAGCGCCCCTGAGACAGTTACAGATTACATTGCGGCTTCTTTAATCCGCCGGAACACTGCCAACCAGAAACGGAAGTGATCCCATTGCGCTGCGTTCATCGGATGCGACTTTGTTTGCACTCCGTTTGCGACATCTTCAGCATAGTGTATAATCCACAATGGCATTTTGAACCTCACAATTTAAATTGCCTACCCAGCCGGATTGTTGGCGCAATCCGGCACCTTTTCTGGATTTCAATGATTCATCACCTCCTTCACATCCAGAACCAAAAAGTTATCGTTAGCGTGACGCTGCCCTACGATGAAAACAGCATCAAAGCGACTTACTGCAACTACGTTTAGTTTGCCTGTAACCTCCTTTCCGTTGATGTTGATGGTTTCATAGAGCACCTCGTATTCCTTCGCAGAATCGGAATACTTCTGCTCTTTCCAGTTTTCTATCTGTGCGATCAGCTCCGGGGCCAGCTGCTGACGAACACGGTTTAGTTCATAGTCACGATTGAGAATCAGGCGGTAATCTTTAATTAGCTGGTTGATAACCTTGTTCTCATCCCACTCGGATAGCAGTGGGCACTGTTCGCACTGTATAACACCATCTTCAATCAGTTTTTCTCTGATGCCATTAACTACCTGTACAGCACTTAATTCACTGTCGTAGTTCTTTTTAATTTCTTCGCTTCCCGGATATACCATAGCGACATCATTAAAATGGCTTACGATTAATTCTGACACAATAAGGGTATAAACCTCATAAGGGTATAAGGCCGCCATAATATTCTCTCCACGTTATTTACAGAGCGTTTTAATCAATATCCACTTTTAAACTTCACGATTATTATACGTCTAATGAGCCATTGCAGGCAAGAAAAAAATGCCCCTTTTCGAGGCAAATTTTTAACCGGTTTACCACTCCCAAACGGTCAGTTCTGGCACCTGTTCCGCATCCCGGTCAAACCAAATCCAGTCGAACCCGGCACCATTTAACGCGGCTATATTATCCAAAGCACTTGCACTGATCCCCGCCCTGGTTAATTCCACTCGCCATTGTTCAGTAGCAGAAATACGCAATATCCACCCATAGCGATTTTTCTCGATCCAGAACAAACCTTGACCGGACAAGTCATCGTTACAGACCTTGTCCAGTAGTTCCGCGTCTTCTTTTTTTACATGGCCGGTACTGACGACCGCCACCCGATATTGTTCACTGATATTCATACTCCCCCCTATGGATTGGCGGCCCGCGTCCTGCGGGCCGTTCTAACTCAAATACTCACTGCGGGTAATCATTCATATCCGGGAACGGCGGTTCATCATGATTTTCAATGCCTCCCTGGCCTTCTGCACTGGTGTTACGTGGCCCAGCTCCTGGCAGCATCTGCATTTCGCCGTTATTATCGATCACAATTTCCTTATTGCTGCGCATTTTGCCGTCTGTCCCTTGCCATTTGTTATTACGAATGCGCCCGACAAAATACAGCATCATACCCTTTTTGAAGTACTTCCCAGCTGCTTCGGCTTTCTTTCCAAAAATGACAATATCATGCCATTCCGTTTCTTTTTGCTCCTTCCCTTCGTTGTCGCTGTAGCTGATTTCTGTAGCCAGCGTCAGGCTCGCAATGGCCGTTCCGTTTGGGGTGTAACGCACTTCTGCATCTTTGCCAGCACGCCCCATCAGAATCACTTTGTTTTCGCCACGTTTCCACATAATACACCTCATATATTTGATGTTTATCAGTAAAAAATGGGAGGATTAAGGGGGATTTCTCCCCCTCTTTTTCAGTAAAACTTCACGTTCGATTTCAGGGCTTTTTCAAAGTCTTTTACAAAGGAATTTGCAAAAGTGTAATCACGATGAATAAGCTGTTTTGTTTTAGGATTTCGCCACTCAACCTGCACTGATTCGGCTGAGTATTCGATCACCTCGATTTGATTTTTCACACCGAGATAATCAGCAATTGCCATTACGGCATTCACTTTTTTTTGGTCTGCTTCTTTCATTTCAACTCCTTCGCCAGTCGGGGCGCTACCGCGAAAGACTCAACTGCCTTTCGATGTAATAATTATACGTCTAATGAGCCATTTTATCAACTCATCAGACGTATTTTTTTTATTTAATTTTGTTCAAATATGAACATCAAATGATGCCAGACATCTAACCTAATGGCTTGAATTTGGCCTTGTTGTAGGTGATCCGGTAGTCTTTGCACTTCCCGTTCTGCCGCAGGAACTCCAGCGAGACAACGTTAGCAGCGGCAAAATTGATGCACATAATGCTTTCCAGCGCCTCGAACAGGTCGGCTCCATTGGCAAGCGGAAACCACAGATCGTTGTCGCTACCGCTTAATTTTTCATGCAGACAGAAATGCACAGCACGCACGCCGCCAAATTCCGTAACCAGCACCGTATTGCTGGCGCGAATATCAGTTAGTGTTAACATTTTTCCCCCTGTCAGTATTGGCCCCCTCACGGGGGCCGCCGTTTCAGTCAATCGCGCGGTAAATCAAACCGGCTTCGGCGTGCTGGTCGGCATATAATTTGAGCTTTTCCTGCTGGGTGATCAGCATGTCGCAGATGTGCTGATAGCCTTCATCATGTGCGTGCCAGATCATGTGGTTCAGGGTGAACAGGGTCAGCACGATACCGGTAGCTTCTGCGGACAGTTCCCCTTCGAACCAGTTACCGCTAACCGATACCGTGAAGCGCTCTGCGCTCAGTGGGTACATGAAGCCGCTACCGCAAGACAGTTCGACGAACTCCCAGGAACCGCCTTGATAATCGGCGCAGAGAGAGCGTGCGAGGTTGTAGACACCGGCCTCACCTGTGAGATACCAGGCGCCGAACAGACGTGGCAGAAAGGCCATGCGGCGGTTATTGGGGATAATGCGTGCAGTGATGGCGGGTTGATTCAGTTCAGTAGACATTTTCTGTACTCCTGCGCCAGTCGGGGCGCTACCGTCGAAAGACCGGATTGCCTTTCGATGTGATTATTATACGTCTAATGAGCCATATTAATCAAGCAAAAAATTCCCGCCTGCCTGAATATTTTCAGGCGGGAGAACTCTTTCCCCTGTCCATTTTTGGGGGCAGGATCACGCCTGCCCCCTTCTGATTCACATGATTACTATGACTTTGTTTCAGCGTTAAAGTGTACGGCGGCGATCCTGACCAACGGGATCACCGCGCTTTCTTCATCGAGCACACGAAAATTTATCGCTTCCCCCAGGTGCATCAGGTTAGCGATAAAATCAACGATGATTTCGGAAACCGGGTGTCCGTCGCAGTCCTGCTCATTCAGGCGCGCAAACAGCGCCAGCGCCTTAGCGGCCTTGATTGCCCGCTCTTCGTTTTCTTCGTCCATACTGCCGAAACACCATTGCCCCTTTTCAATCAGGGCCAGCGTGTCGTAATAGGCTTCATTCTGGGACATGTTTTTTCCTCCTGCGCCAGTCGGGGCGCTACCGTGAAAGTTCGCTGCGTTACTGCGTGAATTAGCCGTTAATCACCTTCGTGATGCACTCCAGCGCCTCAGACTCCTGCGGATAAAGTCGGCGTGCAGCTCCTTCACCAGACTGGATTTCTTCCAGCCGGATAAACTGCGCCGCCAGCGCCACGACTTTTTGCAGCGCCTCGGCATTGACCTCTATTTTTCGATCGCGGGCGGCATCTTCGCGCACCTGCTTTGCCAGGCTCCAGACGGTATCTTTTCCGACGCCATAACGGCTGTGTGAACTGCATTCCGCGATTTCTGCCAGAACGGCTTCGGCCTCATCGTCAGTGAGGTTCATATCACTGGTGCAGTCATGGACATCTTCAGCAGTCCAGATCAGCAGGCTGATCCGCTGCTGTGGATCAAAACTATCGAGAAGCCTTGCGCAAATTTCATTTACGTTACCGTGCATTGTAAAACTCCTGCGCCAGTCGGGGCGCTGCCGCGAAAGACCGGATGCCTTTCGATGTGATAATTATACGTCTAATGAGCCATATTAATCAAGCGATTTTTCACGCTCATAGCTGCTACAGGCAACGCTGTAGCCGTTTGCATCCAGTTCTGAAGGCCAGTCGTCACGCCCGCAACCTGACAGCAGGCAGGCGCTGAGGTGCCCAGGGCGATAGTCGAGATGCTGGCATGAGGCGCAAAGGTCATCATCTGAGATTGAGCGGCCTGCACAGATAGGCGGCGCTCCATCAGTGGGAATTTCTCGAATATGCAGCGTTGTCACTTTTTTTACTCCTGCGCCAGTCGGGGCGCTGCCGGTTAGGGATGCAGGGGGCTGTCGCCCCCTGCGGCGGTTCAGTCCTTACCTTTATCCTTCATGACTTTAATCAGCCCGGTAATGGCTGTAATGAGGGCGGCCACGGCCGTGATAATCTGAGGGAGGTTATGGAGGATTTCAGAAGAGGTCATAATGCACCTGTAAGGCTGTTTAGGAAGGTACTGATTTGAATCAGTAAAAACATTATACGTCTAATGAGCCATATATGCAAGCAAAAAAACGCCCCGTGTAGGGGCGCTGTGATTATTTTACATACTGCCAGACATGCGGCGGGATCTTATCCCAGATGCGTCCCGATGCCAGCTCTGCGCGGCGATGGTCGGCGGCAGCCTCAAAAGCCTCGGTGTCCTCCGGCGGCACCTGTCCACGATCCCGCATGGATTCGTACATTTTTTCCAGTGTGTCCGGGTTACGACTGCGCCGAAAACGGAGAAGGTAAAAACGCCTCCGCGCCTGATAAACTGTTTCCGCCATGTATCTGCGTCCTGAGCGCCTTGTTATTTCGCATAGTATTCACGTTTTGGTTGAATAAGTCTTCGACTATACGCCCCTTGCGGGGCGTAGCAGGCGGTCAGCCCCAGGTGCTGTAAAAATGGCTTTCGTTAGGATCGGTCTTATAAGCCTGTTCGTACTCGTCAATGCTGACAGACGGATGCTCATGGTTTTCACAGATGCGACGGGTCACGGGTTCGCCTTTAAAGTCGTTCAATACCGGCTTTAACTCGCCAGACATTGCACTGTCTGCTTTCACCTGCTGCGCAGCGATGCGGCGCAGTACGGCGGTTTTCTTACCGCGCAGGGCGATCACCTGATAAAAACAGGTATTTGTCTGCTCATAACCCCAGCTGGAAACAAAAACATCACCAAGAGAAACGGAGCCGTTACGGAACTGAAGGGATTGAATAGCCATATTTATTACTCCTGCGCCAGTCGGGGCGCTACCGCGAAAAGCCTCATTGCCTTTCGATGTGATTATTATACGTCTAATGAGCCATATTAATCAAGCAATAAATACATGCCCGGCATGATTTTTTCAGGCCGGGGAATACTTCCTTTCCCTGTTTATATTTCAGGCCGCAAATGCGGCCTGCCGTCTGCATTACACGCGAGGGGGTAACATTCCGGGATAGTGACTGGCAACCAGATTATTGATCTTCTCAACCAGCTCCGGGCGTTTAAACGTAATGTGCGCGCTGCCCTTTTTGTAATATCGCACGCTGAAGTAATCACACTCGAACACCTTACCGTTGAACTGGTTTTCACTGAAAAAGGCATCCAGTTTGGCACCGTCAGAAACGCGGTAATCAGGCACGTTACGCCCGTCCAGCACGTAGAACGGCCGCGCCAGATCGTCAATTTTGGTGTGCCCGTCTGAGCTGAAGCGCACCCAGCCACTGCGCCAGACATCGAGCAACGGCGCGATGATGATACGCTTGCCAAACATGCAGGGGTTATTGGTTTTATAATCCCACGACAGGGATTTAAAGATATCAATCAGCCCTTGCGTGAAAGTATCGGCCTTGCTTGCGTTCAGGTGCCGGAACGTACTCATAACGTTCTCCAGCGTTATCGGCGGCATTTCCTCGCCTGCCACCTGCCGATCCCATTCCTGACGTTGTTTGTTGCTCATCAGCGTATACATGCCGGTTTCCGACATCAGCCGATCCCAGATTTTTCCGTCGATAACGCGGGAAATAGCCGTTTCGGCCTGGTCTGGTCTGGTGTCGCTCCATTTGATCGCGCTCTCTACGGCTTTGTCGTAGTCATACAGGTACTGACAGCCTCCGGCCTGCTGCATCAGATCGCGCGCTTTTCGCAGCTTGTCTATGCCGTCGAGATAGACGCGAATACCTTCATTCCGCAACGAGATAATGCGCTCAATAGCTATGGACGGGATCACTTCACCGCCATGCTGGCAGGACATCAGATCGACCGACGGGAGAGTTTTTTCAGATGACATTTCAGACTCCTGCGCCATGCGGGGCGCTACCGTAAGGGGTGAACAGGGCTGGCAATGCCAGCCCATCAATGATTATTTGCAGCGCTGAAGCAGTTTACTGACCTGCTCGGCCAGCGCATACGTGGACGCATACGGGCCACTTAAACGACGGTTAGGGATTTCGTTGAGGGCATACAGGCACGCCTTCAGCAGCGCATCTTTCTGCGTTTCCAGTTCAGCTTTAAGCTGGGAGGGGGTCAGTGCTTTACTCATAATTTGTTACTCCTGCGCCAGTCGGGGCGCTACCGCGAAAAGCCTTATTGCCTTTCGATGTGATCATTATACGTCTAATGAGCCATATAAATCAAGTTAATTTTGTTATTTCCCTGGTTTAAGGAGACTCTTTCCCCTGTAAATTTTGCATCACAAGCGCACCGTTCGGGCGCTGCAGGCGAATAATATCGTTCTGGCGAGCGTCTTTTTCCCGGATGATCCGCCAGGTTTCGGTGACGGCGCCGGCTGGCTGATACAGTCTGACCTTCACCTCGGAACGCTCTGCAGACAGCACAATGCAGCCTTTCTCATCTTGTGCAGCTGCGTGCCGGGCTTCATCTTTTTCCCGCGGACAGTCATCAAATCCTGATATTCGGACCGGGTGGCCATCGATATCAACCTGATAGCCGGGCGAAATCACGGGCACGGGCTGTGGCACATTCGGGAAATAATCAGCCAGATCACACCCTGTCAGGGCTACGGGCACAAGGCAGGCATACAGCATTAACATTCGGCGTGTGGTGATCATAAAGGGTCCTCTCTGGTCGCCGCGGGCCTTATTTCGCCTTCTCAACCAGCTGCAGTGACGGATGCTCACCGGCCAGAAGTAACAGGAAATTGAATTCCCCGGTCTTGAGCTTTACGCCGCGCTGAGCAGCCTTTTCTTTGGTCTGCCATGACGCCGGTTTATAGCCAAACAGCGCTGCAATTTCAGCGTGCTTCAGCCCCAGCGCCAGACGCAGGCGGCGAACGTCTTCGGCCGTGGCGGGATCTTTGACCATATCATCAGGACTGAATGCCCTGTTCAGGCGGTAATCAGGATGCACGCCGGCGATCAGCATCAGCATGTTATATTCGCCTGGGCGAAGACTGGTCTTGTTGTACTGGCTGAGATCGTCGCTGATAGCTTCCTTACGCTGCCAGGCGCGCAGTTCGTACCCCATGACAGCCCCTAATGCGGTTTCAGTCATGCCCATTTTTTCCCGGAGCGTCTTCACTGTTTCCGGCTGCGGAACGACGCTAACCATCTTAATCATTACCCTTCTCCCAGAAGTCTGAATTCAGAAAAATTTTCACCTGGCGCGTGCGGGGATAGTCCTGGTGCTTCAGCCCCTCCCGCGTGTCAGACAGGTACTGCGTTTCCTGCTGCACCTTGTTGATTTTGCCATTCCATTTGCGGGCCAGCGCCCGGTAACTCCCGTTCTCCAGCTGATAAACTTCAAACGTATACTTGTTCGGACCGCTCCAGCCTTCGTTGTAATAGACCTGTTTCATAGGATCTGCCTGATCGATGCGCCCCGTAAACATGACATCCCGGCTGCATTGCCTGAACCAGTAACCGCGGGGCATAGCCGGTGGCCGGTCGCTTATTTCCCGTCTGGATAGCGTGCCGAAAGGCTGTGAGCGCAGGTGACAACCTGATCTCAGGTCAATCTGGCATGGCGTGTTGTGCAGGGACCAGCGCCGCTGCCGCAGACAATGGCTCAGGGTGATCACAGGAACGACACGGGAAACGAACAGGGGGAATGATTGCATGGTTTTACTCCTTCGCCAGTCGGGGCGCTACCGAAAAATGAGCCTTGATAATACGACGAATGAGCCATATAAATCAAGTTAAAAATCAGGCGGCAGAGTTTCTGCCGCTGCTGTAGGTCAGTACCGTGGAGCCACGTCCTTTCCTTCGCCCCATAAACGGGAAAACTCGTTCACGTAGGCTTCAGTTACTGCAGGCGCGCCGCTGATCAGCACCACATTTTCCGCATTACGACTGTCTGCGCTGGCGCTGAAGTTAAACGAGCCGGTCAATACGGCGCGGCGGTCAAAGACCATGAATTTATCATGCATGGCCTCGTAGTTATCGTTGATCCGCACCGCCACGCGGTTATTGGCCAGAAAGTTCACTTCGGTGTACCGGTTGTCGTTCGCTTTGCGATCGGCCACCACCACCACCGATACGCCCCGTTTTTTTGCGGCACGCAACGCGCCGGCAACAGGACGACTGGTCAGGCTGTACGCGGCAACCAGAATCTCATGCTGCGCGTGGTCGATTGAATCCAGAACCAGATTTAATGCGGTCCCGCCGGGTGAAAACCCGGTTTTCACTTCAGTCGCAGCTTGCGCCTGGACATCGCCGGCAATATTGCCGGCCGCTGTTACCGGGTTTGCTGCCACGGCGCCGGCGATGAGGGTCAGGGTTAACAGCACATATTTTTTCACGCAGCCCCCTTAATCATCATCCGGGAACAGATGCTGGACGTTCTTACGGGTTTCTTCCAGATTCTTATCCTCCGGTGCTGCCGGTTCGGGAGCCACGGCGGGACTGTTTTCCGGCGCAGCGCCGCCTGCCGGCGACACCGTATTGCTGCCACCGCCGGTGGCCTGCAGAAACGCCTCAACCAGACGCGCCATTTCTCCTGTATCCTGCTGCGGCAGCGTACTGCTGATGATCCGCTGAATATCCTGCATCGTGGTGCTCTCCGTCAGGAATTCAGCGATCAGGAACGGCAGGCGTTCGTCCTGCTTCATCAACGCGGCACCACAGAGCATCATGGCGCGCATCGCGCGGCCACGCTCTTTCTGAGGCAGTTTCTCAAGAAAGCCGTCGGCTACCCGGTCCGCCGCATTGCGCTCCGGGTAGATATAAAACGAGCACTTACGGTTATCAGTCATACTCAGCCCTTCATTGCCACCATACCCAGAACCAGATCGAATTGCGGGTTATCACTGACGAAGAAACGATCGTCACTCACCCCCGTGGCCTGCTTCACTGCGCCGGCGACCAGGCTGGCACCGCCACCGACAACCATGACGTGCGTGAAGCCGGCAAAGCGGCCAACTGAATCGGTGACACGGTGCGTCAGGGCTTTTTCCCGCTCATGCAGTACCTTCATCACCTGGGCCCGCTGGTCAGCATTCTGGAGGTAACGGGAAAGAAACGTTTCGTCATTTCGCGCCTGGATCAGACGGTCGGCAAAATACGAACTGGTACGGGTGCTCACACTGGTATCCAGTGCATGTTTTACGGCTTCGGTGATGATGGATACGCCGGTTTTAGGATCGCAATGCGTCTTGGTGAATCCGGACATTTTGCTGCGAACGTGCGCGATATCCAGCGTGGTTCCACCGATATCCACAATCAGCAGGGAGTCCAGATCGTCCAGATCCTTCAGCACACTGAAGCCTGCAGGGACCGACTCTGGCAGTACGCTGACTTTACGCACGGTAAAGCTCTCACGCCCCTGAACGGCCACCGCGCGCTTCACGTTCGCTTTTTTCCGCTCGATGTTGGCCATATTAGGCTGATCGTTTTCATCCAGGTACTCGCCCAGCGGCAGCGTCACCACAACATCAACCGGCTGCGGTTCAATGCCAGACTGCATCAGGGCATGGTGGATAGCGACGACATTCACATCACTGTACTGATAGCGTGTTTCCGTGGTGCGCACGGCATCCGGGCTCAGCTGGTCAAAGCTGTACTTTTCCCCGTCAATTTCATAGTTGGCGGAAGCCGGCACCGATGAATCTGTCAGCAATGTCATGGACCATTCGGGCTTGAAGCTGTTCGGACTGATCAACGTTTTCACTGCGCCTTCTTCCATCCAGGCCAGTTTGATGTTGGTGGAACCGTCATCAACAAAAATACGCATTTTGAACCTCACATTATTTAGAAAAAAACCGTAGAAATCAGGAAAAATACAGCTTTCAAATGGATTATTACGCATCTCTGCTGACGTGTAAAGACAAAAAGATGCACCAATATAGAAAAATACAG
Source organism: Citrobacter sp. RHBSTW-00671 (assembly GCF_014103415.1). Taxonomy (NCBI): domain Bacteria; kingdom Pseudomonadati; phylum Pseudomonadota; class Gammaproteobacteria; order Enterobacterales; family Enterobacteriaceae; genus Citrobacter; species Citrobacter sp. RHBSTW-00671. The sequence continues at coordinate 36,286 of NZ_JABXPR010000006.1, read as the reverse complement.
AAAAATACCGAATAAAAATCAACAAAAGACGGTCAGACCGTCCTGAAAACGGTCTGACATAGAAAGAAAAGGGATTTATTTAGATTTATACGGAAATATCAGGGAGGGATACAGATTATTCCGGGAGCGTTAAATGACTGTCTGGCAGGCTGAATCGGACGCCATACTGACGACCAACATCGAGCGCAAACACGCGCGTGTAGGTTTCTGTGGTTTCCAGCCGGGAATGCCCGGCATAAGCCTGTACAACTTTCAGCGGAACCCCATGCTGGATCAGGTGCATACAGAAGCTGTGACGGAACGTGTGGCAGGTAACAGGGATACTAAAAGTGACAGAGTCACGTTTTGCGAGGTCCAGTGCCTTCCTGATCCAGTTACGCGGCGTGTTATCACTCTGCACCGGCCAGAGCAGCTGCTGTTTACCAATACGCAGGGTGGTCAGAAATTCACGCACCTTCCTGACATATTGAGGATCGGTCAGAGGAACAAGACGGAACACCTCTTCATCCTTGCCCGGCCTGCCGCGGCCACGCTGACGCTGTTTAAGCGTCTTCAGCCGGACAAACGGCCGGGAACCGTCAAGCTGAAAGCTGGCGCCGGTCAGCGCCAGCGCCTCATTAATACGCGCGCCCGTGTTCCAGAGGGTATCGAAAAGGACCTGCTGGCGCAGGTCTGGCACATACCGCAGAAACACCGACACCTCCGGGGCCAGCAGGTATTTGGGTAAATCAGCCTGGCTGGCCATCTCCCGCAGCGCCAGCGCATCGGCATAATCGAAGTAGGCATATGTCACGCGCCCGGTCCCGATGGCGTCGCTACGTGAATTCTGGGAAATTTGCAGGGGGAAAGTGTTCAATTTTTTAAAATCCGCTAATCAGCCGTCAGGCGACTGAATTTTATGAAATTTCTCGCTGAATTCGACCGCATCCTGCATATCAAACGTCATACTGCGGGTGGAGGCGGTCGAGCTCCAGCTTTTCCCGCCTTCGATTCTGTAAGGGGGTAGGGTCAGTCCGCGTAAAGGCTTGTCATGCCGGGCTGCAAAAACCAGCTGCCCGGCAGATACTTTTAACATCATAGCAAACATATCCGCGCTGATTCGGCGGCCTTTCAATCCACTCATAACAACCTGTAACTGAATCCTGTACCACGACTTTTGTTGTAAATCTGCTGACCAGACTGACCTTCATCTTCACTGAATACCACCATACGGCGGCCGTTAGTCAGTGAATCCATTTTACGCTGTGCGCCATTATCGTCATAACGCACAGGCAGGCACGCACCTTTATGGCTGTTTTCACTCTCGACGCGGAACACCCTTACCCTGACGGCGTTCTTCCGCACCTGGTCAGGATCTTCACCACTGACCACGCCCGTCAGTTTCTGAAGCGTATCTGCCGGACTGCTGTACTCAGCCTGGCTGAGATAGCGGCCGTTCGGGGTTAACCAGAAATCCTGGCTGTCACTGACACGGTAGGTTTCGCCGTGGCTGGCGATGCCTGAGACGTTACAGAAGCGGTCATAATCGGTGGGCTGTCCGGGGAGCATGGCGCACCCTGTCAGCAGCAGTGCCGGCAGGGCGGCGACGTATCCTTTGAATTTCATGTTGTCTCCTGTTCAGGATGAACCATTTCGGTCGGTGGCCGGTATCCCGGATACGGGATAAACGGCGCATCGGTGGCAATAAGGTCTAGCAGCTTCTGGCCACTGACCAGGATCATGCGGCTGTCTCCGCGAATGAGCGATTTGGTGCCTTCGCGCGTTTTGCCGGTATGGCAGAAAAAACCGCGGGCACCGGTGGCGTTCAGCAGGTCGCTGAAGTCACGGACGTGGCCAACGGCAATATAGCTGGTATAGCGTTTGGCCTGGATAAGCCAGGTCTGGCCATCAATCTTCACACGGCCATCAATCCCGCCGTCACCGGTATACCGGCGGTTACGGATCACTTCAAAGCCCCGGCGTTCAAAGCCTTCAAGCAGCAGCTCTTCGAACACAAACGGGTCAATCTTGCGCAGATAGGCAATTTTCTGCCCGAAATGCGGAAACGTATTAATTTTATCGATCACACGTACCGCGCTGGCCTGTTTCCGTTCGTGCCGGCGCCGGCGTCGCCGTGTACCCTGCCAGAGGCCATACAGCAGGATACCCGCAAGGATAAAAGAGCCGACAACATGGATGGACTCATTCATTATCGATCCTCAGCACTTCATACTTCAGCTGCCGCAGCAGCCTGTCTTTGCTCATGGTTTTCAGGGTGGGCCATTCCGCTTTCAGCGTCAGCGCGACGGTGGCAAGTTGTATGGTCCGGGGTACTGTCTCACCGTCCTCATATTTTACCAGGCTGGTACGGCTGATACCGAGCTCAGCCGCGGCGCGTTCCTGGGTCCAGTTCAGGCCCCGTCGCCACAGGATCAAGTCAAAGCCGGTCAATCCGCCGCACTCCCATGCTCAGTGCTGGGCTTCGTGCCGGCGGGTACGGCCTCTTTCCCCTGTGCCTTTTTTTCCGCCGGGGCCGGGTAGGCCGAGGCCAGTTGTGCCCGGAAATCACGCCACGCTGACAGCCAGAGCGCATCAGATACCTGGTCAGACGACAGATTAAGGACCGCATTGCGGTCACGCCAGTGGCTAAATGTCTGAGCCGGAAGGCCGGCACGCCGGCGCAACTGCTGCTCGTCGAAATAGGCACACTGAACCAGGAGGTGTCTGACGTTCTGCGGGACAACTTCATCTCTGGCCCCTTCCGGCACAGCCAGCATCCCGGCGCTGCATATACCCTGAATGCCCGCCTCGGTATAAATCTGCTGCAGATTGGTATCATCAACCTGCGCAGCGCCGGCGGTGTGCGCCACAACCAGCATGATGCCGGCAATAAGTGGTTTCTTTATCATGCGTACTCAGCTCCTGGCCGAATCCTGGTGGACTGGCCTGTTATAATCTGCCTGTATTTATAGCCTGAAAATGTTCATATTTGAACATTTTTTATGTATATTATTTCCGCAAATTCGCCATAAACACAACAGGAGACGCGATGGATATCAACTACTACGATAAACATCAGGAAGAATTTGAGGCGGTCACGCTGGCGCTGAAAGCCAATCTGGAAGAAGTTTGGGGCAGCAGCCTGAAAAATCAGGGGGAAAGCCTGGATGATCAGGTGACGTATATGAAGCTATTTGAAGAGCTGCAATACAACCTCAATCCGTACTACTTCAAGGAGAACACCTCAGCAAAAGAGATGGATGAAGATAAAGTAGCGGCCTTTGTGGCCAGAACCCGCGACTATAAGCACGGCATTACCATTAAATCCTGGCCGGGACGCCCGCAGAAATGGCTGAAAGGCCGAATCAAACCTCTTCATCCTGTGGAAGGCACAAACCTGTGCTGGATCGACACGTCCAACATTGTGCATATCGGTGCCGATAGGCAGTTTGACGATCAATATTACCTCACCGTGACCACACAGAACGGTCAGAGTTACCGCGTGAATGATGTCCTTCTGCCTGGACGCCTTCTGGATGCCGCTCATGAAGCCCTGTTCAGGGCGCTGGATTCAAGCACTGGCGGTAATTTCTGATACGGAGTTGCACCACGTTTATCGGGTACTTATACTGACAGTGATTAACAAATTAATTTTCCGTTTACTCCGACAGAAAGTTAAGTAGTAAAAACGTCTAGTAATTAAAAGGAGCCCTTCCTCACCAGTTGGGCTCCTTTTGTATATCCTTATTCATTTCATCAAATGTCGGTCCGAGAACTGTCCGCGGCCAGTTTCTGAATTGCACTGATCTCATCTCCGGTCAGCTCAGCACGACTGTCCAGCTGCTGCACGTTTTTGCTCCGGACCTCCCAGAAGTAGTACAAAAAGAATGCCTCGCATGTTCATGACTCTTCTCCCTGTTCGTTTTCACCTGCCCGGTATGCCCGCTGCCCCTTATAACCCAGCAGGGATTCGCACATCAGGTCAGTGATGCGTGCAATAGCGAGATCCGCATTGTCAGCACGCAGGGAAATCACGGCCGTTTCGCCACGGTTCGCGGCATTCCAGACGCCAGGCAGCAGCGTCTGGAACCGGGCCCGGTCATCCCCCTCCGACAGCAGGGCCGTTTCCGGTAGCCGTTCGCGGATCACCGCTTCACTGGCCTGCCGCAGGATATCGTCACGACTCCAGATGCACAGCGTTGCCGGTCCGCTGCGCATGAGGATAGTAGCAGCGTCAGCCATACTCAGTGTGTCCAGCTTCAGCATCTCCATGCCCGGCCGACGCAGCACAAATCCTATGGGCCGGCGGTACTTGCCCAGCTGCAGCAGATCGTCGTCTGTAAGCAGCTCCAGGCCACGCTGCAGAACCAGATGAAGCACGTCCGCTTCTTTGACCGGGCGGATCAGGTTTTGCCTGGCATTTGCCCGGACGGTCAGAACTTCAATACGATGCCAGAGCTCGTCATTAATATGCTTGGTGGCCATCAATCCTCTCCTTTACGGGCACGAATATAAATCAGCGTCACAACCACAACCGCGCCTATGGCCCAGCTAATCGCGGAGTAACCCTCCGGCATGTAGATCATGACCAGCATTGCCAGCAGTAAATATATAACGGCAGAAATCACCCCCTGACGCATCATAACCCCCTCTCTGTTAAACATTGTTCACTGGCCACCGGAATGCTCCCCGCCGACATAAAACCGTTTTCCATCCGCCGCTTTGCCCAGGCATACGGTTTGACCTGTGCTTAGCTGGCCGGCATCCATCATGAACGGCGCGCCCGGACCGCGAAAAACGTCCGTATCGAGGGCGGCAGGTTCGCCGGCAGCGACCGGCCGGACCATGCCCATATCGTAGCTGTCCGGCAGGTTATCCGGCAGGCAGGCCTGCGTGTAGTCGTCCGCGACCTTCTGCGCCTCTTCCTGCGTGGGGTAACGACCCAGCACGCCGGTGATCTCTTTCTTCAGTCCGAAGCCGTAGCCGCGAACCTTGTACGCTTCATATTCCATACCATTCACTCCGCTTGCCGTTGTTTACTGAATAACCACACTCTAATAAATTAGGTTTCATTCGTATATTATAAATATTTAGATTTAGCACTAAAAGCTAATTCAACAAAGCGACACACCTGTAATCATCACGCGGCGTGACGACCGCACGATTTACCCCGCATGATGATTCGCCCCCTTATCTTTTCACCCTGTGACTTTTACGCCTGCAACCACCGGAAAATACCTTTTGGCCGGCGCCGCCATTGCGGAAAAAACGCAAATACCGCAAAAAGCGAAATCAACAGGGAGAGGAAGGCAGGGGAGCGGTCGCACGACTGACGGCACGTACACCATATCTTGTGCCGTTTCCAGCTGAGGGAGCCACTACATATAGCGTTATCCACAGAAACGGTGGATAAGTGGCGGCGCTGCGGAGAATACCGCTAAACCGCAACGGTGAAAAAATGTGGTCCCGCGCGCAAAAGTGCGGTACAAATGGCTGTACATTATGTAAAGCCAAATGACTGTACAAAAAGGAAGGAGCATGACCGGTTTTTTTGAACGTAAAAAGCGGGCCAAAAACGCCCAGCTGACCGTGCGTCTCGATGAGCAGCTGAAGAAACGCGCCGAACTGCGTCTGGAGGCAATGGGCATGACCGCCACGGAAGCAGTGGAGCAGCTTTACCGCTTCATCGCCGATCACGGCCGGATGCCCGTCACGGAGCGTATCGTCACATTTGACATCCAGTCACAGCGCGGCCGCGCCATCGCCCTCAATCCCGCCGACGCTGTGACCGAAAACACCCGGCGGTTTCTGCAGTCGCTGGGAGCTGTGGAAGTGGTCTGCTGCGATCCCGCTGCATTTGAACAGGCGGTACTGGAGTACTTCAGCCTGTATGTGGCCGACCAGGCTGCCTGTTTACTGGCCGGTGTACTGAACGTCACGTTCATGGTTAATGCCGCCAGTCGCGTGAAAGATGACTGGCATGACAGGCTGCTGTCCCTGTTACAGCGCGACTTTGATTTCAGCGAAGAACAGTCAGTGACGTTCATTAACAGCATCGTGGACAGCGAACATGTCGATCCTGCCATCGTCAGTCGAAATAATACGGCCTGGCGGAGCGGAAAAAGCACCGGGTCCGGCGCCGGCGCTGAACAGGCCTTACTGGATAACACCAACGTCAGGGTCTTCTATCCCTCCGGGGAAGCGCCCGTCTCCGGCGAGATCGGCGCCGCCGTCCTGCAGCGTTTCCTGACGTTCCTGGCGGAGCGGGGCGTCAGCTGCAGCGATCCGCAGAGACTGACCGAAAGCGCCGGCCGTGCATGGGGCGTGCGTGAAAATATGATCGGGAATATGCCCCCTGGCATACAGCAGGCCATAAACGATGGCGTCATTTTTGAGGCCAGCGCTGACACGCCGGACTTTTCCCCTGAGCTGGCGGCGGCGTTTGGCTTCACACAGGCCCAGGCAGAAGCGGTGCTGAAACCCGCCCTGACCGCCAGGGATCTCCCCGGTTTCCTGCAGCGCTTTCTGGCGTTCCTGGCCGACCGGGGTATCAGCTGCAGCAATCCCCGGCGGTTTACTGAAAAGGTCACGGAATACGCCAGCCATGAGGGACCGCACCGGCTTATTGCAATGTTGATGTCGCGCATCAGGGATGAGGGGGTCAGTTTTGTCTTTCACAATGAATCCCCGGACGAACTGCCGCGCCTGGCCGCGTCACTGCCCGGCGAACTGGCCGATACCTTCGGGTTTACGGGATGGCAGGCAACAACAATACTGCGTCAAATCCAGCCGGCACGGCCGGGGCAGGATTAGGGCCGGGAGCATACGCGATGAAAACGACCTGTCATGCGGCCGGCATCACGGCGGCGCCGCTTTCCCCGCAGGAGTGGCGGGCGCTGCTCAGGGCGAAAGGCTGGAAGCAGAAGGAGCTGGCCCGCCGCTGGAATGTGTCAGAAACCTGGATCAGTAAGCTGGCCAATAACCCCGAACGGGGCACGCACTGGAACGATGCCTGCCGGGGTCTGCCCGATATTCGTGCCCGGCGGCCCGGCGAACCGCGCGCGGCAGGCACAGACGCACCAGAGCCGGGAGGCCCTGAATGAACAGACGTCTTCACCTCATCACCACCTGTACCCGGCGCAAGGCGGGCAGCGTGGAGGATACCGTTTTTCCGGGCGACACTTCCCTTGATGACGCCTTTGACGGCTGGTACAGGCTGATCGCCCAGGCTGCCCGCCGTCCTGGCAGGGTGCTGGAAACGGGAGAGCTTTACCGGGGCGCACACTGGCTGCGTGCCCGCGGTATCGCGGCGCGGTGGCCGGGCATCGAGCTGTGGGCCATGTCGGCCGGTCTGGGGCTGCGCCACCATACCGATCCGGCGGTCGCGTATGAGGCAACGTTTCACGCCATGCCCTTCGCGCCGGCGACCGTCTGGGGCTCACTGACGGCACGGCCCCCGCTGGCTGGCCGCTGCGCCTCCCTGGCTGAGCTGATGCAACGCTGCCCGGACGAGCGCTTTGTGATCGCCGGTTCACCCGTGTATATCAGCGCGGCTGAGCAGGATATTCTGGCCGGCGTGCCGGCACTGCATGATGCGGCCACTCAGCTGATTATCGTGACCTCACAGGGCTATCGTGGTCCGCTGCAGCCGTTTCTGAAAAGAAGCCGCGCGGACATGATGGCGACCCTGAAATCGAACATGACGTGCCTGAATATTGCCTGCGCCGGCGCCCTGATTGACGCCATGATGCAGGCAGACGCCCGGCAGGCGGCGACCATTTAATACAGACAGAGACTGGCGCTACCGTCGCCAGAAGGGGGTTTTACATGTTCAGCATCATTTATCACGCCGGCGCAGCCGTCCTTTTCCTGGTCATGAGCCTGGCGGCCGGCGCCGGCCTCCTGCTTCATAGCCATGAATATACGACAGGTCATTTCTGGAACATGACGGGGCTGTGCATTGTGTCAACTCTCGTCTGGATCTGGGCTGTAGCTCAGGCAAAAGAAGCCTGGTACATTTCACGAAACATCAAAAAAGGACTCTGACCATGAAAGATGAAATTCGCCACGAAAAACCCGTTGAAGTGAATATACAACTGACACACAGAGAAGCGCAGGCTCTGGCGCAACTGGTTAAGCGTCTGGGATTCAGTGACTGCCGCGGCCTGGCGACGTCAGATATTGAGGCATATCTGATGATGGATGGAATCAACCAGATCATGAAAGCACTGGCTGAAGAGGGCTATGCACCACGATAAGGGCCGGGACTATCTGGAATTAGCCGGAAATACAACCCTATCACGCGGGCAGTAAGGAGAGGTTTTAATGTTCCCGACACCAGGGAAAACAAGCCGCCGTCAAGAGCGGCTGCACATCGCTGTTATCGCATAAACGCCGCGGGAATATCCTTCCACTGCGTGGTGTAGGCCGGGGACAACATTTCACGGCGCATGGCATATTCCGGATCAATACCTTCTCCGGCGAAGAAGATCCTTGACCTTCCTTCCCTGTTTATTTTGTCGATGGTGGCCATCAGTTTTTCGCTGCCCGGCCGCACAGCAGCCGGCGAAAACAGATCCAGCTGGGTTTCATATCCCTGCAGATCGCTGAGCATCACGCCGGCTTTTGCATACCGCACGCCCTCACGCCAGATACGCGACAGTCCCAGCTGCGCCGCGGCGATGATGTCGCGGGTATCCTGGCTTGGCACGGGAAGCACTTCCGTAGCCTGGTTACTGTAGGGCACACCGCCGGCGTCATAAGCACTGCTGCGGATAAAGACCGTTACCACCTTCGCCAGGCGGTTTTCCTGGCGCAACTTTTCCCCTGCCCGTGTGGCATATTTAGTCACCGCCTGCTGCATCTGCGCCAGTTGCGTGACCCGTGCTCCAAACGAACGGGATACAACAAGCTGCTGTTTCGCGCCGGTTCCTTCCTCCAGGGCAAAGCAGGCCTCGCCACGCAGCTCACGAATGGTCCTTTCCAGCGTCACACCGTACAACCGGCGTGCAAGACGGATATCCATCTCTGCGAGCGCCAGCGCCGTTTTGATCCCCATTGCCGCCAGCCCTTTTTCGGTACGATGGCCAACGCCCCACACATCGCCGGCCGCCACCAGGCTCATCAGCTTTTTCAGTCTTACAGGATCACTGAGCGCCACAACCCCCCCGGTAGCAGGCCACGTCTTTGCGGCATGGTTGCACAGCTTGGCCAGCGTCTTCGTTGGCGCGACGCCGACTCCACAGGTGAGCGTTGTCTGGCGCAGCACTTCAGCCCGCAAAAGCTGGCCAAACGCCTGCGGCGTCATCACTCCCTCCATATGAGAGGCATCCGCAAAGAGCTCATCAATTGAGTAAACAAATGTCCGCGGCGCCAGACTCTCCACCACGGTTGCAAATCTGGCGGAGAATGAGGCGTAAAGGGTGTAGTTGGAACTGAATACGGCAACGTTATGCTGTTCCAGCAGGCGGCGGCAGCGGAAATAGGGCTCCCCGCGGCGCACGCCAAGCGCTTTCGCCGCGCGATTGACCGCAACAAGCGCCCCGTCGTTGTTGCTGAGAACGACCACAGGGCGACCTCGTAAATCAGGGCGGAACGCTTCTTCGCAGCTGCAGTACATCGAATTGACATCGATTAAGGCGTACACGGGCGGTGTCTCATGACAGTGAACGTAACCACACCCCATATCTGCAGCGCCTCTGGATCAAACCTGATTGGCGGAAAAGCCGGATTCAGCGGCATCAGGCAGGGGTAAGGGCGGAGCTGCAGCTGCTTGACCGTAAATTCATTATCGATGCTGGCAATCACGATGCTGCCGTGCCGGGGCTCTTCTGCCCGATCGACGACCAGCACATCGCCATCATGAATGCGGGCATCACGCATAGAATCGCCGGACACACGCAAGAAGTACGTTGCGGCCGGACGCCGCACGCAGTAATCATGCAGGTTAAGTTCATTGGCCTCATAGCCTGCGGCCGGGCTGGGAAAGCCGGCCGCAACGGGCTCGGCAAAAAAAGGGAGTGCGTCACCTTCCACTGAAGGCCGGGGATAAACGAGATCCAGCGCCATAATTTAGCCTCCAACAACTGTTTATACATACAGTATATTGCAGGCTTCAGGAAACAGGCAATGCCGGCATATTTCATGCCGGCACGCTGGGGTCAGGTCAGGATGGTGGCCAGACGGCCAAGAACGTCGTCCATGATAGTCTCTGGCACCCGTTCGAGTCGTTTGCCGCCGCGGGCTTTCATATCGATCGTCCGGGGTTGATCGCAACGCACAACGCCGGTGGTACGTATGCCGGCGCCGTCAAGCGACACAGCAAAGCCTGCTGTGCGGGCAAAATTACCTCCGCTGGTCACGGGCACAACAACAGGCAGGCGGGTCACGCGGTTAAAAGCAGCCGGCGTGACAATCAGTACCGGCCGCGTTCCCTGCTGCTCATGACCTGCGGTAGGGTCAAGCGAGACAAGCCAGATTTCCCCTCTTTCCATGTCAGATTTCCTCCTGACCAGCCGCCGGCGCATCCAGCCATTCACGTTCTTCTGCCGAGATTTCAGCGTTCGGATCGCACTGTGCCAACAGCTCAGCCAGTGAATACTGCGGGCGTCTGTGCGGCTCCACAATCAGCCGGCCATTATCAATGACCATGCCAACTTCATTATCTGTACCCAGCGACAGCGCATTCAGCAGTGCCGGTGGGACGGTCAGCATGACTGAGCCGCCAACCTTCTTCAGTCGAGTGGTATGCATTTTTCCCTCCATAAAAGTTATATTTAAATATAACATTCACTAAAAAAACATACCAGCCTTTAACGCACAATGTTTAATAAAAATATAACTTTCAGCCCAACAGTAAACCCAGCGCGGTAGCTTCCATATGCAGCAATACCGGCAGCAGCAGGCCGCCACTTCTGATCCGGGCAGCTGATGTAATCAGCCCCACCAGGAACATTTCTGCCAGGGTCAGCAGGTTCTGATACTGCATATGCACGGCGGCAAACAGCAAAGACGTTATCAGCGCGCCCAGCCACATCGTCCAGTTGTACCTCGAACGGAAGACGTTCAGCATGACACCACGGAACAGGATTTCCTCATTCAGCGGGGCAAGGATAAAGACGGCCAGCAACGTCAGGATCACATCGGGTATGGACTTATCGGCAAAAAGTTTCGTCATAAATGGCTCAGCGGGCAGGTCCAGCACTTTACCCAGCAGAAATTCACCGACATAGGGGTCGGTTCCGGCTGAGGGCGAAATGACACCCTAAGCGTTAGCTCTGTGTCGTTGCACGATGTCAGCGACGGTATTCTTGCTGATACCGAGCTCGCGTGCGATCCAGCGATAGCTGCGTCCCTCGGCCCTCATCGCAACCACCTTAGGCAAAAGTCGGTCTGATTTTGGTCGCACTCCGGCCTGACGACCAAGCCTCTTACCACGTGCCTTCGCAACAGCAAGGCCTGACTTGACCCGCTCGCTGATGAGATCCCGCTCAAACTCCGCAATGCCGGAAAGAAACGTCGCCAGCATTCGTCCATACGGCGACGAAAGATCGAACGCCATTCCATTCATGGCTATCACGGAAACCTTCCAGTTCTCCAGTTCACGTAGCGTATTGAGCAGATCGAGCGTCGAGCGCCCCCACCGGGAAAGCTCAGTGACCAGGATTGCATCAATTTGTCTGGACTGGGCAAGCGCCAGGACTTTCTTTCGCTCGGCCCGGTCGAGTTTAGTTCCTGAACCTGTTTCCTTAAATATTCCCACCACGTCGTAGCCGGCACGGCCGGCGAAGGCTCGCAGATCAAATTCCTGGCGTTCACAAGACTGATCCGCTGTTGAAACCCGGCAGTAAATGGCGGCACGATGTCCCAATTGAACCCTCCTGGATTTTTGTATCGGAACGCCCTGATTTATATGGGCTGGCTGTTGTCCAAAACAGACTATACTTCAAAAGGGACGAATTTGTATGTCACGACGCCATATTTTCACCGAACGGCAGCGAGCAGCGCTGTTCGATCTGCCCACGGACGAACTGTCGCTACTGAAGTTCTACACGCTGGGCGATGATGACCTGGAAAACATTAGGCAGCGCCGCAGACCGGAAAACAGGATTGGCTTTGCCCTGCAACTTTGTGCCTTACGATATCCGGGCCGTGCACTGGCTCCTGGTGAGATGATCCCGCGTGAAGTCCTTTCCTTCGTCGGTGCTCAGCTTGGAGTTCCGGCTGATGCGCTTCTCACTTATGCCACACGGCGCCAAACCCGTCAGCAGCACATGGACACGCTGCGCGAAATTTACGGCTACAAGACCTTCACGGGCCGTGGTGCCCGTGATCTGCGGGAGTGGACTTTCGGCCAGGCCGAAGATGCCAGATCAAACGAGGATCTTGCTCATCGTTTTATTGTGCGGTGTCGGGAAACTTCCACCATTCTGCCCGCAGTATCGACAATCGAGCGCTTGTGCGCGGATGCTCTGGTCGCCGCTGAGCGGCGGATTGAAACGCGGATTGCGGAAAATTTAACAGCGGATGTTCGCGATCACCTGGACAAACTTCTGAGTGAAATGCTCGCCGGCAATATCAGTCGTTTCATCTGGCTTCGCAACTTCGAGGTTGGTAACAACTCGGCTGCTGCTAACCGTTTGCTCGACAGGCTCGAATTTCTGCGTACCCTGAATATCAATCATAGTGCTTTGGCCAGCATACCTGCCCATCGCATTGCCCGGCTGCGTCGGCAGGGTGAACGCTACTTCACCGACGGTTTGCGTGACATCACTTCGGACCGCCGCTGGGCGATCCTTGCCGTCTGTGTTGTGGAGTGGGAAGCGGCGATTGCTGATGCCATAGTCGAAACCCATGACAGGATCGTAGGAAAAACCTGGCGGGAAGCGAAGCGCCAGCATGACGAAACAATTTCCGGCTCTAAAGCCACACTCACGGATACGATCCGTACCTTCACCGCGCTGGGAGCTTCGTTGCTTGAGGCCCGCAGTGACGGAACCCCGCTGGAGATGGCTGTCGCCAGTTCGGTTGCATGGGACCGGCTCGCTCAACTGGTAGCGACAGGGACTCAACTCAGCAACACGCTAGCCGATGAGCCTCTTGCATATGTCGGGCAGGGATACCATCGCTTTCGTCGTTATGCGCCCCGCATGTTGCGCTGTCTGAAGCTCGAAGCCGCGCCGGTCGCCGGACCATTGGTAGCAGCAGCTTTGTCGATCGGAGAGATGAAAGGTGTTGCATCGCCAGAAAGGCGTTTCCTGCGGCCCAGCTCCAAATGGAACCGTCATTTACGAGCTCAGGAAAAAGGAGATACCCGTCTTTGGGAAGTGGCGGTACTCTTTCACCTCCGGGATGCTTTTCGTTCCGGAGATGTCTGGCTCGCTCATTCGCGCCGCTATGGTGACCTCAAGCAGGTACTGGTGCCGATGATCGCGGCGCAGGAAAATGCAAAACTGGCCGTGCCTTCCAACCCACAGGATTGGCTGGCAGACAGAAAGGCGCGACTCACGATCGCTCTTAAGCGGCTGGCCCGGGCTGCCCGTAACGGCACTATTCCGCACGGTAGCATAGAAGATGGAACGTTGCGGATCGACAGGTTGACAGCAGACGTGCCGGATGGTGCCGAGGCACTCATACTGGATCTGTATCGCCGAATGCCGTCCGTTCGGATTACCGACATGCTGCTTGAAGTTGATGCAGCCCTTGGTTTCACAGATGCGTTTACCCATCTGAGAACCGGGGCTCCATGTCGCGACCGGATCGGTCTGCTCAACGTCCTGCTCGCTGAAGGGCTCAATCTGGGCCTGCGTAAGATGGCGGAAGCTACAAACACGCATGATTACTGGCAGCTCTCACGCCTTGCCCGCTGGCATGTTGAAAGCGAAGCCATGAACCAGGCATTGGCAATTGTGGTGGCCGCGCAGGGTAAACTGCCGATGTCACGCGTCTGGGGGATGGGCACGTCAGCATCGAGCGATGGTCAGTTTTTCCCGACAGCGCGGCATGGCGAAGTCATGAACATGGTCAATGCCAAATATGGTTCTGTTCCCGGCCTCAAAGCGTATACTCACGTAAGCGACCAGTTCGCGCCATTCGCTTGTCAGTCGATCCCGGCGACCGTGAGCGAGGCACCGTATATTCTCGATGGACTACTGATGAACGAGGTCGGTCGCCATGTTCGCGAACAGTATGCCGATACAGCAGGATTCACCGACCATTTGTTCGGAGCCAGTAGCCTGCTCGGCTACAATCTCGTTCTGCGAATCAGGGATCTGCCATCGAAGCGGTTGTACGTATTTAATCCCGATACGACCCCCAGGGAGTTACGCAAGTTGGTAGGTGGAAAAGCCCGGGAGGATCTTATCGTTGCGAACTGGCCTGATATTTTCCGTTGTGCCGCGACGATGACCGCTGGCAAAATCAGGCCCAGCCAACTCCTGCGCAAGCTCGCTTCTTACCCACGACAAAACAACCTTGCAGTTGCGCTTCGTGAAGTTGGTCGTATTGAACGGACCCTTTTCATTATTGAGTGGATCCTGGATACGGACATGCAGCGGCGTGCTCAGATCGGTCTTAACAAGGGAGAGGCCCACCATGCGCTCAAAAATGCGCTCCGTATCGGGAGGCAGGGGGAAATTCGCGATCGCACGACAGAGGGGCAGCACTACCGAATCGCTGGGCTCAATTTATTGACTGCGGTGATCATTTACTGGAATACCGTCCATCTTGGTCATGCCGTCACGGAGCGGCGGAACGAAGGGTTGGATGTTCCCCCTGAATTTCTTCCCCACATATCCCCATTGGGCTGGGCGCACATTCTACTGACTGGCGAATATCTTTGGCCCAAGGAACCGAAAGCTTAGGGTGTCATTTCGCCCTCAGCCGGAACCGACCCCTGTATTCAACAACGTGAAAAATTAAACTGAGTAGTAACTGAACTGTAACTCGTTGATGGTAAAGGGTTAGACCCCCGTGAGAAGTATCTGCATATCCTACTGGATATCACTATCCGATTAACGAAGGAGGATCTCACGAGCGTCTTTCATCAGGGTCCGAATCAATAGCGATTCAGCGTGACCGTTTATAGTAGTGCAGTCTCATCCCTTGCCTTTCATTGATGAACAGCCAGAAATTAAAAACCGGCGTTGACTGTTTGGGGAAGCCCTTATAGTAGGATAATTTCCTTTTTCCAAGCGGACCCGAAATAGACGTCCGCCTTGCTTGCTTTCACCGGTAGTTAACTCAAAACCACTTTCTAGCTGTACGACTGCTGCCGTGCCATTACCCAATGACTCAGTGACTTTTAAGCCCCATCGATTTCCGGATTGGCCACCGCTGAGTAGCCCAGTGGATTTGGATGAGTAAGGAGAACCGTCCCACATGCCACTAATACGTTGATGAGTAATTCCAGCATCCAACACACCATACAGTGTGACTGAGGTATCGGCATGAACGAAGTTTAGGCAACCTACACTCAACGCAGATCCCAATAAAATTTTTTCATTATGAGTACTTTTCCAGGTTAAATTAAATGTAGACGGTTTAACCGTCTAAAGAGATTGACTGATCCACCCAACTGGCACTCGTATGACTGGTGTAAATAACCAGTTTCTGAGCGGCTTTAGCCTGTAATAAAAGCGTGCTCACCTGATGACTACGCTCTGGATCCAATCCTGTACAGGGCTCATCTAAAAGTAAGATTGGAGGAGAAGAAAAATAAGCGTGAAGCAACATAAAACGCTGTAGTTCACCACCAGAGACATCACAGGCATAGCGAGAGAGTAAGCTAGGAGAGAGGTCCAGCAGTCTTAGTCCGTCGAGTACTGTCTTTGTGGGGACTAGAGCAAACCAATCCACAAGTTTTTCGCGAGGTAGTACGGTAGGATGTTGCCCTACGTACGACATTAATCGTGAGCGTAGAAATGCAAAGTGGGCGGGTGTCATTGTGCTTGGTGTGAACTGCTGATCGTGGGTTCGTATGCACAAGTGTGCCGTTCCTAAGCTTCGACTTCCCCAAATTCGTGAGAGCAAAGTCGATTTTCCTGAGCCTGACGCTCCCCAGATCTGTACGATCTGCCCTGTTTGTGCCGTTATGCGAAGTGGCCCATGATGTATGCCATTGCCTTCATACTGCAAAATCACAGTTGGTTTATTCATTAAATCATTGCCTTAACAAGAGCTTGGGCGATGAGATGCTCAGGCTCAGTAAGCAAACGATCCATAATGGATTCGCTGACGATGCGGCCTTGATCCATCACGATGGCCCGATCAGCAATGAGTCGAGCTAGACGTAAGTCATGAGTCACAAACACCATGGCAGTCTGTGTTTGGTTTCTCAAATTAGAGAGCACATCTAAAAAATCTGCTTGAGCGACTGAGTCGAGACCAGCAGTGGGTTCATCTAAAAATAAAATGCTCGGCTGATGGATCATGGCCGCAGCGATTTGTACGCGTTGGCGCATCCCTCCCGAAAAGTTCTTCACTGGCTCATGTAATCGTTCTGGACATAAACCAAGTCGCTGGCCCCATTTTTGTGCTTGTTTGAGTGCATCAACCGCACGGTTGTCACCTAAATCAAAAAGACGACGTACGATATTAGTGGCGGCACTTTGTCTCAGGTTTAGGGTTGTGCTGGCATCCTGAGCCACATAGCCACACGCCCGCCGACGTAAAAGGTTAGTTTGATAAAGACTGGTACGTAGTAAATCCTGGCCTAAAAGGGAAAGAGCCTGACAGTTGTTAGATAGCTGTCGTCCAGCAAGTATATTCAGAAGACTTGATTTTCCAGCACCTGAGGGGCCGACTAAAGCGAGAACCTCGGAAGGATAAAGCTTGAGGTGACAATCCGACAAAATACGGTGCCCAGCTATTTCAAGTGAGATAGCCTGTGCTGTCAGCACGGGATCTGGCAAGCTAAACATGAGCGCGCTCCTTGCATGCTTCGGAGTCGGAACATACCCAATGGGGGGTGTTTGACGTACCAATATTATCCAAATAATGAATAGATGAGCCGCAGATACAACATGCTGTATCGACTTTTTTCAGGCTAGCAGGCAGGTCAACAAAAGCTAAGTTTGCTAAGGGTGTATAGGCAGGCAATGCATAAATTCGTCGCTCGCGTGCGGCGCCAAAAATCTGAATAGCAGGCATCATCGCCATGCGGGGGTTATCCATAGCAGGAATAGGCGACGGTGACATTAAGACCCCATCATTAACAATCACAGGGTGGTCGTATCCTAAGCACGCATCATCTTGTTGCAACCATGTTTCAAATAGAGCGCTTAACACGACACCGTAATCATGATGTGCGTGCCGTGTCAGTGCTTCGGCCGCATCATTAATAAATCCACGTAGAGGGTCAGGTCGAGGAACTTGGTACACCACAATTTGCTCTTCCCGCAACGGGCTTTCAGGGACTCGCTGACGCGTTTGAATGAGAGTAGCCTTTGAGCTTGTTGTCGTAATTGATATGTTTGCCGTTTTAGTAAAAAAATCCGCGATATTCAGGGCATTAACGGTATCATCCGAACCATGATCGACTACCTTTAACGTGTCATTCGGTTCTAATAAGGCAGCGGTAATAGCCATGCCTCCTACCCCCCAACCATAGGCAATGGGTAGCTCAGGAGCTGAGAAAGGTATTTGACGTCCAGGTAGACAGAGTGCTTTTAGGGTTTTACGACGTATTTCTTGTTTGGACGGTAGATCAAGGTAGGCATAATTCATATTTCCTCCTTAGCCTGAACTCGGCGTAAACGCGCTAAATCAGCATCAAAGTCAGAGTAATGAGGTAATTTCAAATGGCTGACATAGCCGGATGCAGCGACTCCGTCGGTATGCATGAGTGCATCACTGGTAGCACCCTCAATTTTAAAGTGCTGATCTACGATTGCCATGGCGACGGCTTTACGCTCGTTAGCTCCAAAAGCAATACCAAAACCCGCTTCTAAATGTGGAGATGAGCTAAAATTTGGAGCCACAGTAGTGCAGGCAGTTAACTCAACCTCACCAATGGATACGGTTAAATTGAGGTCTTCCAGCTCTACGAATATTTCAACGCTCCCTCTCATTAATTGCGCTACATAGGGATGACTCGTTGAGGCTTTACGCAAACTCTCGTAAGCTAATCCAGTTAAGTAGCCTTCTTCGCCACGAGCGAGATGAGCGAGACGCTCGCAAGGATCAGGTAAAGAAGGCAAAACAGTTCGCGTAATGTCTATCGGAGCTTTAGATATTTCGGTGCGGATAAGATCTGCGTACA
The DNA here is from genome assembly GCF_014103415.1 of Citrobacter sp. RHBSTW-00671. NCBI lineage: Bacteria > Pseudomonadati > Pseudomonadota > Gammaproteobacteria > Enterobacterales > Enterobacteriaceae > Citrobacter > Citrobacter sp. RHBSTW-00671. Next base: position 18,048 of record NZ_JABXPR010000006.1, on the reverse strand, counting down.
GTGGCTCAGAGCTAGAGGGCGATGAGGGAGCTGTTATCACTGATTTAGGTAACTCGCACTGAGGGCGAGAGTGTTCTAAATCCATATTCAGTAAGCGGTGGGTGTAGTCGTAAGTGGCGCCTAAAATTTGCCCTCCAGCCAACTCTTTTTGCGTGGCGGAAATGTGGCGACTGTAATGCATTGTTTTTAGATCTATGTTTTGGCTTGAGCCAAAATTGGCTAATTGCGCGCGATGAGCACGTACGAGAAATACCGCTTCGGCAATGTCTCCCTGAGCTTGCTTAAAGGCAATAGTAGCAAAACGTCGATCGTATAAGCCCCCCTCACTCATGATCCGATCAAGAGCTAACGACATTTGTGCCATGATTTGATTAATTTCAATCTCGGGGATTGTGTCGTCGCCTCGGCGACTCCGTTCTACGGCTATACGGGAAGCAGCAATTGCTTGTTCACCACCCTTTACTGGTACGTACATTAAATGATCTCCAAAGTTAAGTGACGTGGTAATACAACCAGCTGCGTGTCAGCGCATAGTAGTAGGTCCACTCCACGCGGGTAATCGGCACGAAAAGCAATATGATCAATGACTACATTTTGATGTAACCCTGAAAAATATAAAGTGTGTGGTTTGTTGAGTCCTGCACCGGTGGCTCGTATAGCAAGCCCCCCGTTTGTAGGTGATATGGCGGCTATTTCCATGACAAGGGTTGCCCCACTTTCAGGCGACTCACGGCTTCCTGCTGGAATATGTTGTAAGTGATGCCGTTGAGAACCTGCAAAAACCCATTCGGGAGTTTGGCTCAAGGTTGCGCCTGTATTCAAAATACGGCTTGTTAATTCCTTATTTTCCACCTCAATAGCTACCGTCGTTTGGCTGTCTAGAAGGCAGTCAACGATGCAATGAATAGCACGCTCTTCTAGTTGCTGTATGCGCATTGGGTAACCAAAGGCATGCAGTAGTCGCCGATAAGTACGCGTCTGCCGATGTAACTCATCGTCATGTCTGTGCTCAGATCGTAAAGGTATTTTCATGATTCTAAGTTTTTTGTGTGGTGTAGAAACGTACAGAAGTAGCAGCCGTCAGCTGCTCCCTCTCAGCCTTTTTTAGCTCTAACTGTTGGCGTATAGGGTGCAGCACCAGCTCACGTTGGTGGGAGGGGGCCGTTTGTAGAAAGGCGTCTAGATAGGCCGCTAACTCCGCTTTGCGTAGATCGGAGCCCAAATGTACTGCGTAACCTTGAATTTTCCCAATAGCGATTACGCAGCGAGTACAAGAAGCCTCACCAAACTGAAATGACACTGAGGCCTTACAAGCTTGTGTATTGAGCTGCACCAACCCCGTTTCAGGGCCAGCGAGTTTTTGTATAGGCACACCCGGATTGTAAGTAGCCCAGATATTTTCCAGATAATCTCGGTTAGCTCGGGCAAGTAGCCCGAGCCAAGTTTGACGTTCTTGATTCATGGCTATGACTTATTACGATAATACGGTAGCGTTGTAAATATCTTCTGCGGGCTGGACTAACAAGCGTTCTCCCATTTCGAGCTTCATTTCAGCCAAAATGATCTCTTCTTCTGGTGAGCGGTCTTTCTTGCGTGCTAACTGAATGAACTCGGGGCGTACGTGTCCGGGACGGATGGTGATTTCAACAGCGGTGCCACGGTACTCGAAACGGAAGTAATAACGACCACCGGGGGACTCTTCTTCTTCGAGCCCTACTGAGTTATCAACAATGTAGCGACCCTCAGTAAGACCGCGGGTAACAAACTCAATCGCATCTCTACCCCCTGGGCCTCCAAAGGCTGTGACACAGCGAATTTCACGTCGTTCAGGCAAACGACCATTATCTAGCAAGGGCCAGGCTCGCTGCATAACTTTTAGCCCGTGGGCTACACCACCCGGATAACCGGCACCGTGGTATTTTAATAACTCATCAAAGTGGACTGTAAATTCATGTCCATTTTCCAGATAGGAGATTGTATCGTTACTCATTGTATTTACCTTTGTTTAGAGGATAAGAAATGGGCATATCTTGATCCGGTTCACGTATTCCAAAAACCGGGCAGATTGTGCTTTGAAAATGTTCTCCCGTTTGCACCATTAGACGGCGTAGTCTGACGTTGTATAAACGGGATAACTCAGACTCGGTTAACAGCTCATCAGCTGGACCAAATTTAATCTGATCGTTGGTGTGCATCAGCAGTACTTTGTCTGCGAGATGCAGAGCGTGTTGCGGATGGTGAGTGGTAAAAACGACCGAATGGCTACGTACTCGGCGTAACTCGAATAAGACGTTAAGCAATAAGTCCTGATTAGCTAAATCTAAAGCTGAAGCCGGCTCATCAAGTATGAGTACCTCAGCACCAGTAGCTAAAGCACGAGCAAGCAACACTAATTGGCGCTCGCCGCCGGATAGAGAGCCATATAAACGATAAGCAAAATGCCCTCCGCCTACTTTTTCCAATGCTTCAAGAGCTAGCTTACGATCCCGCTGTGAAGGAAGGCTGAACATGGGAAGCAAGGCGGCTCGTGCCATGAGTACCACATCGAGGCAACAATGGTTTTCACTACCGTATTGGTATTGAGGTACATAGCCGATGAGGTGGGGTACCTGCCGTTGTCCTTGATCTAAACGTTGTGAGCCTAATAGAGCTTTTAGCAACGTAGTCTTACCGCGTCCGTTTGGGCCCAAAATGGCCAACGTTTCGCCCTTTTGTACGTTAAAACTTAAATCCTGAAAAATCACACGTTCACTAAAACGTACGCACGCTCCAGTTAAACTGAGATGAGAGGTAAAGACGGTTTGCATGATTAAGCCCTTTCACGTCGACGAGTGCATAGTAAGTACACAAAGACGGGGGCGCCAACTAGAGCTGTGAGTACGCCTAAAGGAATCTCTGCAGCAGTTAAACTACGAGCCAACGTATCAGTCAAAATCATGAAAGTGGCACCCAGCATAAGACTCGTGAAATAGAGCCGGCGGTGATCTTCGCCTACTAACATACGAGCAAAGTGTGGGATTACGAGTCCTACCCACCCCACTACGCCCGATGCGGTTACGCAGGCGCCGATAATGATAGAAATCAACGCGAAGACGACCATCCGGGAGCGTGCAACATGGATGCCAAACGACTTAGCTTCGTCGTCACCCATAGCGAGTACAGCAATGCGATAGCGCATTCTATTCAGTAGGTAAATGCTGGCAATGAGTATAGGAGCAGTTTGTGCAAATTTTTCCCAACTCGCCGTTGCAAAGCTTCCCATCAGCCAAAAGACGATGGCAGGTAAACTCGTTTCTGGATCCGCGGCATATTGAACTAACGAAATACCTGCTGCAAATAAAGCATCAATAACAATTCCAGCAAGCACAATAGTCATCAAAGTACGACCCGCCATATTTGAAATCAGCACTACTAAAAACAGAGCAGCAAATGCTGATACAAACGTAGCCCCCATCAGTAGCGGCCCCCCTACTCCAGCCAAAATTGCCAGTGATCCTCCTAATGCTGAACCTGAGGATAAACCTAGCACTTTAGGTGAAACGAGAGGGTTACGAAATAAGGTTTGTAAGGCTACCCCGCAGATGGCAAGCCCAGCCCCACATACTCCTGCCAATAATATGCGCGGCAAGCGTACATTCAAGATCACCAACGCATCCATATGCTGTGAGTTATCACCTCGTAAGGCTGCATATAGGATGGCTACAATCTCATCTAGCGCTACGCTGTATCGACCTACTGATAGCCCGATTAGCACAGTCGCTATAAGCAGTAGGGACAAAAGAGGCCAATGACTAGCACGCCAAGTGCTCAGGGTAACTGGCTCAACCATTTCTGAGGACGAGTGAATCGATCGCGTATATTTGTTCATTGTTTACGAAACACTTGATAACCGTGACTGTCGCCGTTCATATCAATACGCAGAATTCGATCTATCTGCTCATCCGATAGGTCAAAGTTATAAAGTAATTTGAAGCCTTCTTTTAATTCGTGACGTAGGTCAAAAGAGAAAATATCGGGATGAGTAAGATTGGCCAGCCACATCCATGTGTAGGGGCTTTCATGGGAAGCACTATCCCAGATATATCCACCTTGAGGTGTCTTATAAACGCGTTTTTGTACGGCGGCATTTAAGCGAGAAAGTAATGGGTCGTCGTATATCGCTTCTAATCCAGCATCCGTCTCTGCTGCGGAAAGTAAGATAATATCTGGGTTCCATTCAAGAATCTGTTCCACGCTAACAGTGCTTTGTACGCCAGCTCCTTGAGCTACATTTTTAGCGCCAACCAGCTCGATGAAGGTTTGTTGATAACTTTTCTCACCAGTAGCAGTCAACTTGGATTTGGCAGAGCGCAAATGCAAAATGCTTGGTGTTGCATGAAAGCCTACTTGTTTTAAACCAGTAGTAATTTCACTTTGTACACGGTCACGCCAATCAATAAGCTTTGACAGTTTTTCAGTATTACCCGTGATATCAGCCACCATTTTCATATTGGCTCGGGCCAGCTCTTCTGTACCCGCATTGCCACCGCCTACCATTAGAGCAACGGGCAAACCTGCATTGCGAAGTGGAGCTACGATATCATCGCCGCGCTCACCCCACTGGATGACTAAATCCGGTTTAAGTTCTGCGATGGCCTCTACGTTGGGCATCCAACCACCGTTTTCCGACAAAATGTCACTGGAGATATCAACAGCTTCAGGAAACATAACGCTCATCATACCGCTCTCAAAGGCTCGTTTAGAGCCCTCATTCATACCCACTAACAGCTCGGTAGAACCATCTATTGCGATGAAGGTAGCTGCAGCTGGATTGGGCAGAGTAATGATACGTCTAGGAGGGGCTTCTAACTTAATTTCCTGTCCGGTTACATCAGTAAAGTTAAATTCTTGCGCTGACAAGTTACCTGATAACAAAGTTGTCGCTACTAGCACGGCAAAGCAACGGGGTATTGAGGTCATAACCCCTCCAATTGAGAATGAGATTGAATATGATTTTGATTAAAAATATTATAGCCAGTTTTTCATCAATTGGAATCGAATGTTTATGACGGTGCGTGAAGTAATTTCGAACAAGCTAGCAGCAGTGTCTGTGCGTGACTTGCTTTTAGTTGAGGCCGTCGCAATGAAACGTAGTTTTCGTTATGCGGCCATAGACATGGGTATTTCGACCTCGGGCTTGTCTTATCAAGTAAAAAAAGTAGAGGAAATTCTCGGACAGCCCATTTTTGAAAGGGGGAGTAAAATAACACCCACTGCCTTTGGAAAGGAAGTTTTAGACTTAATCGCCGTAATTTTAGAAGGCGTGACTCGGCTTGAGGGGTTACGTGATGATGGCTTAGCTCTTCCCTTTGGGCAAACCTTACGTATTGGAGTGATTTCCTCACTGGCACCGGATAACTTGTTACGGATTATCCAGATTTGTGCTCACCGTTCAGGTAAAACTAAAGTCGAGTTGGTTAGTGGCAAGCATCAAGGTCTGTTACGGCGTTTACAGAACCGTGAAATTGATTTGCTAATTAGTGCAGCACAGTCGGTTCCTGAGGGGATGGCATATACAAGCTTATTCAAGGAACACTTTGTCTTACTAGTGCGAGCCGATAAACTTCAGCCTGAACTCCATCCTCTTATGCTCTGTGAGCCTGGATTACTACCACTTAGCGAGGATGATTTTGTTCCATCGCTAATTACTGAAGGCTTAAGTAAATTATTAAGCTCCGGCTTGACTCGTACATATGGCCTTGGTGTTGAGCATCGAATGGCTTTAGTTGCCGCAGGTTATGGTCATGCATTATTGCCGTATGGCTGGGTAAGAGATGTACATTTACCGGATCATTTAGCAGTGATGGAGCTTCCTCCCGCTTTATCGGCAGAGCGTGAATTAGGTTGCTTTTGGCGTCACTCATACATGATGGGGAGTCAAATTTCTCAGGCTTTTAGTGAAGCATGGTAATGCATGTTTCTGATGCGGGAGTATTTAAGATTTTACTGAAAAAAGGCATTGTGCATCAAGGTGCGCTTACGCATTGATTTTGTGGTCTGCAAACATTCGGATCAGCCTTCGAGCGTCATCATGCTTGACGCTCGTTGTAACAGATAAGCAAGGAAAGGCAATTCCTGTCGCTTTGAAAGCACTCTTGATTTTTTTTCCAGTTGCGCTCGTCGGGAGGAATTCGACATAGCGCAAGTGCCGGTAATGGTGCCAACTTACTGATTTAGTGTATGATGGTGTTTTTGAGGTGCTCCAGTGGCTTCTGTTTCTATCAGCTGTCCCTCCTGTTCAGCTACTGAAGGCGTGGTGCGTAACGGTAAAAGCACTGCCGGACATCAGCGCTATCTCTGCTCTCACTGCCGTAAAACATGGCAGCTACAGTTCACTTACACCGCCTCTCAGCCCGGTACACACCAGAAAATTATTGATATGGCCATGAATGGCGTCGGATGTCGCGCCAGTGCACGCATTATGGGGTCCGCTTGGAAAACGGAAATTTTCCTACGTTAAGCGTTTTGAGCTTAACGAGTGATTTCGTTCCATTGAGCGCGACCCCCTGACCGTAAGGGATGTACGGAACGATCTGACTGTCCGTTAACAGTTTTGCTTACTTTCGTACATGTTATTGGCATGGTGTACGCAATCGTTCGGTTTCGGACGTTTAAGTCACATGCACGTTAACTGTCGGTATTCATCGCCTCACTAGTACTACTCTGCTAGTTCATCATGTTCTTCGAGAGCATATTCAAAATCGGCAACAAGCAAGAAATTTTCTATCCTATAAGCCTGATTTAACTTAATTCGTTGGTATCTTTCGTTCAATAATCGCCATGCTGTTTTCCGTAGTACCATCGGTACGGATTCATCTTTTAAAGTACGCATGAGCACAGAACAGGTTGTCAGAAAAGCAGCGTCCTTACGTTTTCGGTAATACGCATCAGTCGAACAAACCGCAATGATCTCGATTGATTCAGGGTGATGACAGATAGCATTAACCGTAGTTTTTTCATGTATCTGTGCCTTGAGTTCAGCCTGAATTTTTGATTGATGATACATAGCCTTGAGATAGCTAAACATGATTTCCCCATCAAACAGTAAGTCGTGTCAATTCCTAGAGTTAACACATTTCTGATCATGACTCACACGTTACGTTCAGTCGGTAGCCATCTGTGCAAAAAATGCGCTTAGCGTAGGATAATTTCCTTTTTCCAAGCGGACCCCATATAGTGCCATCGAAGGCTTAGGTCAGCTAACTGCATGCTGAATTAAAGGCATTTGCTATCACGATGCAGCCCCGGAGTCTTCAGGTGTGTTACATGTAATAACTGGAGCCGTTTTCGTCGCCGTGAAGGCACGAAATGGTCGTGCTTTTCAATCAAGATAAGGATGCATTATGAGAAAGTCCCTGTTGGTCGCCGCCCTGCTGCTCAGCCCCACCGCCTTCGCTGCCACGACGCACTGGGAATACAGCGGTGAAGCCGGTCCGGCGAAATGGGCCAGCCTGACCCCGGAATATGGCCAGTGTGCGGGCAGCAATCAGTCACCGGTCAACCTCACGGGCATGGTGGAGGCCAAACTAGCCCCGCTGCAGTTCCATTATCAAACTGGTGGCAAGACCCTGGTCAACAACGGTCACACTATACAGGTCAACTATGCCCCCGGCAGCACCCTAGAACTCGATGGCATGCGCTTTGAGCTCAAGCAGTTCCACTTCCACGCCCCCAGCGAAAACCTCATCGAGGGCAAATCCTATCCCCTGGAGGGACATCTGGTCCACGCCAACGACAGAGGGGAGCTGGCGGTGGTGGCGGTGATGTTCGAACCGGGTCGGGCCAATGCTGCCCTGAGCCTTGCCTGGCAGGTGCTGCCAGCCAAGGCGGGGGAGAGCCACGGGCTCAAGGAACCGGTCTCGGCAGAGCAACTGCTGCCCGCTAAGCGGGACTATTACCGCTTCAGCGGGTCGCTGACCACCCCGCCCTGTTCGGAAGGGGTGCGCTGGCTAGTGATGAAGGAGCCGGTGCAGGTGAGCCAGGCCCAGATCGACGCCTTCAAGGCGGTGATGCACCACCCCAACAACAGGCCTGTGCAGCCCCTCAATGGTCGCCTGGTGCTGCAATAAGGTTGTATGTCACCGACTTGTGCAATAGAAACAGGGCCAGCTGGCCCTCTTAGGGAAGGTGCGACCCACTTGTTCGCACCTTCCCTAACGAAGTGCGAAGCAACAGGTAACGCCAAGGCGCTCGCGGTGCTTACCCAGATATCGCCGGCAGCTTGGCGACACATTTTGCTGAACGGACACTATACCTTTCAGAGTGACAGCAAGGTGATTGACCTGGATACCCTTGTGGCAGGGGTGGAACTGGCGTGACGGAAATTTCGGCGGTTCCGGCTTACAACCCCTATATGCTGAACCGTTGTCCGTCAGCCACTGCACCGCTGTGTCGGGCAGCCTGTCGCCGAAGCGCTTTTCCACCGACCTCAGCATCACATCCTGCACGGTCGAACTGTCATAGCCTCCCGTGCTTGCTGCCCAGTCTATGGCCTCACGTTCGCAGCAGTCCAGCGCGAACGTTACCCGCAGTTTTTCGCCGTTGTCGCAGCCGAACTCGAAGCCATCTGAACACCAGCGCATATCGCTTTCTGCCACCGCTATCTTGCCCTTATGTTCACGCTTCGGTCGCTCTGGTTTGTCATGCAACAACAACAGGTTATGCTCGCTCATTATCCTGTAAAGCCGTTTGGCGTTCACAGGTGGCTGTCCCTCTGTGCGACGTTGCTTGCGCAGGAGGCACTGTTGCAAATAGTCGGTGGTGATAAACTTATCATCCCCTTTTGCTGATGGAGCTGCACATGAACCCATTCAAAGGCCGGCATTTTCAGCGTGACATCATTCTGTGGGCCGTACGCTGGTACTGCAAATACGGCATCAGTTACCGTGAGCTGCAGGAGATGCTGGCTGAACGCGGAGTGAATGTCGATCACTCCACGATTTACCGCTGGGTTCAGCGTTATGCGCCTGAAATGGAAAAACGGCTGCGCTGGTACTGGCGTAACCCTTCCGATCTTTGCCCGTGGCACATGGATGAAACCTACGTGAAGGTCAATGGCCGCTGGGCGTATCTGTACCGGGCCGTCGACAGCCGGGGCCGCACTGTCGATTTTTATCTCTCCTCCCGTCGTAACAGCAAAGCTGCATACCGGTTTCTGGGTAAAATCCTCAACAACGTGAAGAAGTGGCAGATCCCGCGATTCATCAACACGGATAAAGCGCCCGCCTATGGTCGCGCGCTTGCTCTGCTCAAACGCGAAGGCCGGTGCCCGTCTGACGTTGAACACCGACAGATTAAGTACCGGAACAACGTGATTGAATGCGATCATGGCAAACTGAAACGGATAATCGGCGCCACGCTGGGATTTAAATCCATGAAGACGGCTTACGCCACCATCAAAGGTATTGAGGTGATGCGTGCACTACGCAAAGGCCAGGCCTCAGCATTTTATTATGGTGATCCCCTGGGCGAAATGCGCCTGGTAAGCAGAGTTTTTGAAATGTAAGGCCTTTGAATAAGACAAAAGGCTGCCTCATCGCTAACTTTGCAACAGTGCCGCTTTCCCGGTGGGGGCGCTCGACGCTCGATCTGCTCAATACGCTACGTGAACTGGAGAACTGGAAGGTTTCCGTGATAGCCATGAATGGAATGGCGTTCGATCTTTCGTCGCCGTATGGACGAATGCTGGCGACGTTTCTTTCCGGCATTGCGGAGTTTGAGCGGGATCTCATCAGCGAGCGGGTCAAGTCAGGCCTTGCTGTTGCGAAGGCACGTGGTAAGAGGCTTGGTCGTCAGGCCGGAGTGCGACCAAAATCAGACCGACTTTTGCCTAAGGTGGTTGCGATGAGGGCCGAGGGACGCAGCTATCGCTGGATCGCACGCGAGCTCGGTATCAGCAAGAATACCGTCGCTGACATCGTGCAACGACACAGAGCTAACGCTTAGGGTGTCATTTCGCCCTCAGCCGGAACCGACCCCACATACACCACGGCCATCGCGCCAACCAGCCACAGTGCGCCAACGTTGCTCAGCTGGCCAACGACCGGTAGCGGAGCAACCCAGCGGCGGTATACCAGGAAAACACACAGCAGGTACACCAGTACAGCACCATGACTGAAGAACAGCGTATTTTTCCCCAGCCCATAGAGCAGAACAGCCTGCCCCATGACAAACATGGCCCCCCAGGCTATGGCCCAGGCTGCCAGCAGAACCAGCATAAACTGCAGATATTTATTACGTGACTGAATCATTTTATCCCCTGTTAATTTTTAAACAGAATCGGCTTGACACTCAGGCCGGTTTTCAGACCTAATTTAAATGATACAGAAAATGATTGCCGATTTTTTTAATGGAGAAAGTGAAATGAAATTCACCACGAAGATTGCTCTTATTCTGGCTGCATCCGTAATCAGTTGCAGTGCCTTTGCTCAGAGCGTATCCGCGCCGAAAACCGATTCTTTACTGAGCAGCATTCTGGGTGAGCAGGTACAGACAAACCAACATCTTGTACAACTGCTGGCAAAGGATCAGGATGCCGGTATTACACTGACCCCGGAACAAAAGAAAACCTCTTGCCTGTATGAAAGTCATTACTACAGCAGTGGCGCACCACTTACCGTCGGAAAAGAAACACTCCGCTGCACGCTGAGTGGCGAAATCCCGACATGGGAAAATGTGAACGAGGGCAATATTGTCTCTGTCGAAGGCAAATAAAATCCCTTTGACAGCCTCTCAATTATCCGCACCAAAATGATTTAAAAAAATCTCCTTTTGATGGTATATTTTTTACTCGAAATAGAAATCATTAGGAGATTGTTATGGTTGATGCCCCGCCCTCAATCCCGCTGCCAACCTGCATGGTTGAAGCAGCACAGATTTATCACATTCCTCTCCGTGGATTCCTCGCCTTGTGGCTGACTGAAGGCGGAAAACCGGGAATGAAAAATAAAAACAAAAACGGCACTTACGATTACGGCGCATTCCAGATAAACACCATCTGGGCGAATAAGCTGGCGTCCGATTTTGGAGTAAAAGCGGAGCAGCTGCAGCATGACTTCTGCGCCTCTGCAATGGCCAGTGCCTACATCCTCAAATACAACATCATTCTCGAAGGGGGGGATTTCTGGCAGGGTGTCGGCCGCTATCACTCCAACACGCCGGCGCGTAAGGCCTGGTATATCGGGAAGGTTTACCAAAATTCTCTGAGGTTCTGATGCAAAACCAGCCACAACGGAAAGGGGGAGGGGATGATGGCCTGATGATTATCGGGGCCCTTCTCATCATGATCACAGTGATGTGGTTTGGCTTTCGTGATTATGTGATTTACGGAGTCTGTCGCCTGCTTTACTGGATCTACGGTGTACTGCCGGACGCCATTACACCGGGTAATGCGGCCGAGCGCCGGGACATGCTGCTGTCGGCGGCGCGGTATAACCACCAGGTTTCGCTGTGGGACTTTATCAGCGTGATGAACGACACGGCCAGCGTGCTCTTTCCCCTGTTCATTTTAATCATCGGGTTGTTCGTCTGGGTTATCTCGCGCAATCCTTACTACCGTCTGACCCGTAAACTGACCATCCGGAACCTTCCCTGGGTGATGGTAAAAAACTATCCGGGGATAGCTCATATCCTCGCCCGGTTTGGCCACCTCGATCAGCTGCTGCTGAATGAAGATCCGGAAGAAGCACGCAGCGCGCAGTCACCCGTTGAGTTTGCCCAGGAACATAACCTGATTGATACCGCTAAGCGCCGCCTCCGTAAAAAAGCCGCACATAAAGTCTTCCTGTCACAGGTAAACTTGGCCCCCGAAGGGGCGGCCCTTTCCCTGGCGCCCTGGGAAAAAGCGCTCGCAGCCTCGTTTGTACATCTGCGGTTTATGGGCGACCGGCCAACGGCTAAATCCATTCTCGACGATCTCAACCGTTCCTGCCTGCGGACTAAAGACGGTTTCCCTGATTATTCGCTGGCCGCCGGGTTCTGGACCGTCGCCAGCCAGTGTGAAGCGTTCCGAGAATTTGCAAAGGGGCGCCGCAGCTCCCGTTCGCTACTCTACGCGCTGTTCGATGATGACCTGCAGCTGCCATCCGCTAATTTCCGGTGGCTTAAAGGTGTGGACCGCACGTTATGGTATGCACTTTCAAGCGCCGGCCGCGGGAAGTTCTTCATTGAGGGAGGTGGTGTTATTGCCTGGAGTCAGTGCGAAAGTTACCGGCTGACGCTCGATGAAGAAAAGGCGGCGAAATTCCCGCCGACCGTGCGGGCGGCCGTGCTGGGCCTTGAGCTGGATCTGCTCCATTACCGCCATATTGACCGCCGCGATCCCGCCATTCCGGTCGCTCACTGGCAGGAAGACGTTATACCGCCATTTGCATTTGAATCTGACGCTGAAGCGGAAGACGAGCCGGCTACGCCGCCTGCAGCTCCGCACGACACCCCGAACAACAGTCTGCGACTGACAGACGATGAACCGACGCCGGCTAAACCTCAGCCGGCAACCCGACCCGATCACCTGGAACTCTAAGCGAGGAAGTATGAAACTCACCGTAAAAACCGATCGCAACACACTTTATCTTTCCGCTGACGGAAACTACCAGGAACAAGCCCTGCACTCCTTCCCCCTGTCAGCCTGTCATTTTGGACTTGGCCATGATGCCGGCAGCGGCCACATCCTGACGCACAATACGTTTTCTGGTGAAGCGGTGCAGCTGTTCCGCTTTGAAAACGAATATCAGGCCATCGAGGCGCTGAACAATATCCGTAAAAAGCTGAAACAGCAGCGCGGACTCAATGCCGTGCGCCGGCTGTCTAACTTTATCTTCTGGCCAGTCGCCGCGCTGGGCTTTATCGTCTCCATCAACGGCGCGTTGATGAATATGCATCAGCCGGCACAGCCACTGCAGGCAAACTCGTATGCTCCCGCGCCGGGTCTGCAGCAGCCTGCCACTGCGCCGGAGCAGCTGCAGGTTCAGGCAGCACCTGAAGCCCCTAAAAAACTGGCTGATAACGACTTGCTGTCACTGAAAGATGCCGTCACCAGCGGACGCTTTACAATCTCGCTTTCAACCGGGCATAAACACACCCTGTATGTGTTTTCCGATCCGATGTGCCCGCACTGCCGCGCGCTGGAACCCCGACTGCAGGAACTGAGCAAACGCTATAACGTCGAGATTTTCCCCGTGTCCGTTTATGGCGACCTGCGCTCGATGGTCCGCGCCGCTCCTGTACTCGATACCGGGAAAGATACCCGACTGAAAAGCTGGGAAGACACGATTAACATGGGATACACCACCATGAACCCGAAAATTGACGATCCGAAAACAGCCCCGGATACCACCGGCGCCCGCCTGGTTGACGCGAACAATATGGCATTTGCGAAATTCGGGTTTATCGGTACCCCGTCCATCGTTGCCGATTCGGGTGATGTGATCCCGGTTTCCGTCGTCAAAGACGATGCCCGCCTGCAGCAGGCAATAGGAGAATAACCCGGAGCCGCTATGCAACAGGAATCTGTAGACAGTAAAAAAGTCCTCCGCCCAGATGGTTCGTTCATGGAGTGGTTCCTCACTCCGAACGTACAGTTTGGCCTGCTGGCCATACTGACCGTGCTGGGTCTGTTTCTCCCCTTTACCATGCTGCTGAGCATCCTCATCCTTCCGCCGCTGATGGTGGCATTCACGGATCGTAAATTCCGGCCACCGCTGCGAATGCCGAAAGACTGCGAAATGTTCGACGACACCCTGACCACGGAAACCCAGGCGGAATACCGTCTGGGGCCCATTCGCATCCCGCATAAGGTCCGGGAGCGAAAGAAAGCGAAGGGAATTTTATATGTCGGGTATGAGCGGGGACGCCTGTTCGGCCGCGAGCTGTGGCTGAACATGACGGACCTGCTGCGCCACATGGTATTTTTTGGTACCACCGGGTCGGGTAAAACCGAAACCTTCTATGGGTTTATCGTTAACTTCCTGCTGTGGTGCCGTGGCTACTGCCTCTCAGACGGTAAAGCAGATAACAAGCTGGCCTTCGCCACCTGGTCGCTGGCGCGCCGTTTCGGCCGTGAGGATGATTATTACGTTCTCAACCTGCTGACCGGCAGTATTGACAGGTTCGTGAACCTGGTGAAGCAGGAAAGCATCCCCGCGCAATCCAACTCAGTCAACCTCTTCAGCGTTGCCCCGCCGACCTTCATCATCCAGTTGATGGAATCCATGCTCCCCCAGGTGGGCGGGGATTCGGCACAGTGGCAGGATACGGCAAAAGCCATGATGTCGGCGCTGATCAATGCCCTGTGTTATAAGCGCGCCCGCGGCGAACTGCTTTTGTCACAGCGCACTATTCAGAAAAACATGTCGCTGCCGGCAATGGCCGCGCTGTACGTGGAGGCAAAGAAAAACGGCTGGCACAGCGAGGGTTACGCCGCGCTGGAAAGTTATCTGGAAAATACACCAGGCTTCCTGCTGGCCAACGCGGAATACCCGGAAACGTGGGAAGCCCGCGCCTTCGAACAGCATAACTACATGAGCCGTCAGTTCCTGAAGACGCTCTCCCTGTTCAATGAAACTTATGGCCATGTTTTTCCGGAAGACAGCGGCGATATCCGGATGGACGATATTTTCCACAATGACCGCATTCTCATCGTCATGATCCCGTCGCTGGAGCTGTCACGCGGTGAAGCGGCCACGCTTGGCCGTTTATATGTGACGCTGCAGCGAATGACCATCAGTAAGGACCTGGGCTACCAGCTGGAAGGGAAAAAAGAGGAAGTCCTGCTCACTCACGCGCTGAATAATCAGGCGCCATACGGGCTGATTTATGACGAGCTGGGCCAGTATTTCACCAGCGGTATGGATACGCTGAGTGCGCAGATGCGTTCACTGGAAAAAATGGGCGTATTTTCCTCCCAGGATCACCCGTCGCTCGCCCGCGGCGCGAACGGCGAGGTGGATTCGCTGATCGCCAACACCCGCGTGAAATATTTTGAGTCGATTGAAGACCGGAAAACCTTTGAAATACTGCGCGAAACCGTCGGCCAGGATTATTATTCTGAGCTCTCCGGGCAGGAAGCCGAACACGGCACGTTTTCCAAAACGGTCCGGGAAGGGGATCTGTACCAAATCCGTGAAAAGGACCGCGTGAACATTCGTGAGCTACGTAAGCAGACCGAAGGTCAGGGGGTAATTTCTTTCCAGGATGCCCTGGTACGCAGCGCCGCGTTTTACATTCCGGACAATGAGAAGTTTTCCAGCGAACTGCCGATGCGGATAAACCGCTTTATCGAGGTATTGCCGCCATCGCCGGCAACGCTGTACAGCATTTATCCGGAACGCAAGGATGATGAACTGGCGGAAACCAACCCGGATGCAATGCGATTCCCGCCGATCAAGCTGTTCGGCTACGACAAAGCGGCCAACAGCCTGCTGGAAAAAATTGAGGTCTTCTACGAGCTGCAGTGTGGCGCAATTTCACCGGAGGAAATGTCGGTGTGCCTGTTTGAACTGTTCGCTGAATGGCTTGATGGAACGGAAACGGACGACGTGCTTTACCACCAGGAAGACGATCTGTTCCCGATGATCGAGATGTAACCCTGTTAAAAGGCGGGGAGTGGTCCCCCCGCCTTTAGTTACGTTTCCGGTCAGTCAAAATACTGCCGGATCAGCTCCAGGACCGCTATCACAGCGTTAGACACTGCAACAACTGCCCGCAGAACGACGATTAACAAGTTAATCATCCGTTAGCTCCATACAGAGCAGGAACACCGCTGATCGCCCTTACACTGCCTGTCACAGCGGCTACCTCACGTCAATTGTTTTGGCCGTTCCCACTCCAGCCAGGGCATTGAAACAGCACCACCTGTTTTTCAACCAGGACTTTAATCCGTTCATGCCGCATAAGCGGGGGGCTGGAGAAGAACGTCAACAGATTGACCCGCGCAGTATACCCTATTCCCGGTGGTTTGCATTTACTGCACTCATGGCGTAATATTTAACCGTCAATTGTTTTGGTTGTTCCCGCCTCCATCCGGGGCAAAACATAAAAACCCGATCTCACCAGTCGGGTTTTTTTGTGCCTCCATTCTGGCAGAAATCGCATTTCCTCAAATAAGCGCCTGAAACGCTCTCTGTGGCCTTCACTGCAAAAAGAGCAACATTCCCCTGTCTTCACCCTGTTTAACGCGCCTGCGAGCGGCTGACGTGGATAACCGCGGCTAAATCGATCCTCTTTTCCCTGTTAATTTTAAAACTCACAGCTGAAACTGGCGTTGATTGCCTGAAAGGCATTGCACGATATGGCAGGCGATTTACCTGCCAGACTGCCCTGCAGGTGACGCTGTGGCCACATTACCCCCTGGCTACTGCGAGCGGGCGGTGTGACGTTAGCGGCACACCGCCCGCGTGGGTAGTAGCGTTGACGTCAGGGGTGCGTGTCGCAGCCCTGCCGTCTTACGGGGGTGTTCTTAGTTACATCATCCATCATGCTTTTTTCTGCCGAGCCGTTGGCTCGGCGGGGAAAAGCACGGTGGGGCAAAGAAGAATCTGCCCTGGAGGTTTCTGCTGGACACCCTGCCCGGCATTTGCCGGGTGCTAACCTGGGAGCATAGCGACCATTCTGGCCGTCGTGCCGCGTAGCGGCGCTGAAAGGCCAGGCATATTCCCATAATCCACAGAAAATTGCGCCTGAATAACAGTGATCTCTTTTATTGAATAAACATCTTTTTAAAGAAGTTAAGAGTGTATTGCAGCTTGCTTTGACCACGATTGCAGGTCACTTTATTTCCTCCTTTGCGGATAACTGTGGATAGAGGTGATTTCACTGCCGGTTATCCACCGGCGGCGCCAGAAGGTCAAAAAATCACGATGGCCACACGTTAAAACTGGAGGAAATTTGAGCAGGTCGCGCCTGCTGGCCAGCACGAAAACCGCCAGGCGGCGGTTAGAAAATTACAGGGGGATAAAATCAGTGATAAGCAGGGGGGCCTGCTTCCCTCTCCAGCCCCAGATCGAGCTGATAAAGGTGGCTGAATACGCGCTGCGTGAACTGTTCAGGCGACAGCGCGTGCAGTTCGTCTTTCGGCAGCGTCCGCATCAGATGAACGGACATGGCATATACACGGTCGTCAAAGGGCTTTTCTGCCAGCGCTTTCAGCTTCTTCTCGCGCTTCCCCTTCAGGGCGGCTTCACGCCGGCGAACCAGCGTGGCGTGCATCATGTTCTCATACCAGCGCCGGCGCGCCGCTTTGACAGAGATTTCTTCCGCCTGGCCATGCTCATCGCGGGTTATCCATCCTGCCGCTTCAGCGGCGACCTGTTCGGCCTGCTCCGCATACAGTTTATCGAGATCAACGCCGATTATCTTCCAGAGCCGTTCCGTCAGCACGACATGCTTGGGGAACCACTTGCGGTTAAACGGGTCCCATGTGACACCTTCAGGCAGCGCCAGTAACCCGTACTCCATCATGTGCTGCAGCAGCCGGCAAACCCGCGGAACCGTCACCTTCCGGATCACGTTCCCTTCGCTGTCTTTTTCGCTGAGCTGCCACGCCATTTTGCTGAGGTTGATAGTGTCTATATGGGTTGCCCGGTCAACGGTGCTGACCATAAGCGGCACGATGGCATCAAGCAGATTCTCCCGCTCCGGGCGGAAGTCACGCTTCCGGCCGGCCTGCTCACGCAGCTGCACGAAGTACGGGTGGCGGCTGATCCGCATACGCAGACTTAACGCGCCGGTTTTACGATCGCGGCGAACAAGGCGGTTGTAGGCATGGCCAAGCTGGCCAGGGAGCTTTTTGAAGTTGTCCGGTCGGTACCAGCTGGGTTCCGGGCAGAGACACGCCGTTGAGTGCGTACCGCGACGACGGCGGGTTTTGCGCGCTGGTTCAGCACCTTCATTTAAAGGCAGCTGCTGGGGTGATTCTTTAGGGGATTGGCTTTCTAGCCAGGAGATGAACTCCGGCGAAAGACCTTCTACTGACTCAATGTCAGAAAGCTGTAGGTATGGATTCTTTTGATTCAC